>CALUVP010000059.1 GCA_944324215.1 Candidatus Gastranaerophilales bacterium
TATCTAACCGGAATGAGAGATTTTTCTAAAGACTGTTCTTCAAAAATTTGGGCAAAGTTATACGTTGACAGTAATTCAAGAAGATTATTTACAGATAGTAATGAGTGTGAAGAGTTTTTAAGAAATTTTAAAGGTGAACTAATTGTTGATAAGTCAAGTATAAATGCTTATGATTATGCACTTATAGAAAAACCTGTTCATAAAACTTCTGATGTAAAGCTTCTGAAATCTGTAAAATCTGATGAAGAAATAGATGCGTATAAAAAGGCGTTTGAAAAAACTGATTTAGCTGTAAAAGCTGTAAGACAGTACATAGAGGATAATGAAAATCTTTCTGAATATGATATAGCAAAGCGTTTAAGGGAAGAATTTATCAATTATGGTGCAAAGTCTTTGAGCTTTAATTCAATTGTTGCTATTGATAATAATTCCGCCTTAGCTCATTATGCAAAGAATGCGAAGGATGTAATTTTAAAAGATGGCTCTTTGGTTTTAATTGATTGTGGTGCTTATTATGAAAGTGGACTAGCTACTGATATAACAAGAGTTTTTATTAAAGGAAGACCATCTGATTTACAAAAAAGAGTTTATACAACTGTATTAAAGGCATTTTTAAATGCATTCAATTCTAATTTCGAAACCGGATTTGAGTATGATAGTCTTGCACACATGGTTTTAGATAACAAAATTGATGGTTTTACATTTGGGCATGGTCTTGGGCATGGAATAGGAATTAATGTCCATGAAGCTCCACCGGCTCTTAACCAAACAGAAATTGCTCATACTAAAATTCAAGATAATATGACGTTTACAATAGAGCCAGGATTGTACAATCCTGAATATTTCGGCGTTAGACTAGAAAATTCTTGTTATAAAAAAGATGGGAAAATTCATTCTTTTGTAAAAATGGGATATGAAGGTAAACTAATTGATTTAACTTTACTTAATGAACAGGAAAAAGAGTGGCTGAAGGATTTTGAAATTTTATGAAGATAACGAGTGTAAATAATGAGCTTGTTAAAGAAACAGCTAAACTATTACAGAGAAAGTATCGTGATGAAAGCGGGTTATTTTTGCTCGAAGGCGATAAATGTATAGAAGAGGCTTTAGAATCAGGGCTTAAAATCGAACGTGTTTTTAAACTTGAAGGTTATGAGAAATTTGCTGAAGGGATAGAAACTACCGAAGCTGTTTTATCAAAGATTTCATCAACTTCAACTCCGCCCAAAGCCGTTGCTGTAGCAAAAAAACAAGTAATAGAATGGAGTTCTGATTATAGAAGAGTTGTTTTACTCGAAGATATTAAAGATGCTGGAAATCTTGGTACAATATTGCGTACTTCAGCTGCTTTTGGAATAGATGCAGTTGTTTTATACGGTGATACTGTTGATTTATATAATCCAAAATGTGTAAGATCTTCTGTCGGAAATTTGTGGAAAATCCCAGTATTTAACATTAATTCAATTTCAAATTTGCAAGAGTGGTTTGGAGAGTATGAAAAAGTTGCAACACTTCCAAAGTCAGAAAAGAGTGTTTGGTTGTCAGAGTATGTGGCTCCTGAAAAATTTGTAGTTATGTTCGGAACAGAATCCTCTGGGCTAAGTGAAGATTTAAAAAACTTTGCTACCAAAAACTTGACAATAGAAATGGATAGTAAGGTAGAATCTTTAAATCTTAGTATTTCAGCAGGAGTTATTTTGTATAAAATATTTGCTAAAAATTCCTTTTAACCTCTTGTATTAGAATTTTCAAAAATATATCTGCTTTGGCTAAGCGCAAGCATTTTTAGCGAACATTCACCCTCAGCTCGATTCATAACTCCTATAGAAGAAAGTCTTGCTGTAACAAATTCATTTAAATCATCTGGTGATATAAAAAGTGGACATTCATCGTTACAAACCCTGTTTTCGGCAAAAGGACAAGTTTTAATCGTATCCATAAAATTATTCTCCAAGTTCTTTTAACGCCTGTTCTAATTGCTCATCATTAGGAGCCTTACCATGCCAGCCGGCCTGATTTTCCATAAAAGAAACTCCCTTTCCTTTTATAGTATGAGCAATAATAGCGCAAGGTTTTGTACATTTTTTTGCAGTTTCTATTGCATCATAGATTTCATCAAAATTATGACCATTAATTTCAATGACATTCCAATTAAAAGCCTTAAGTTTGTCATTTAAGTTATCAAGAGCCATAACATTCTCTGTACACCCATCAATTTGTAATTTGTTTCTATCAATAATTACTATAAGGTTATCTAATTTCCTGTGTGCAGCTTGCATAAAAGCTTCCCAACAGGAGCCTTCTTGCAATTCTCCATCTCCGGTGTATACAACTACATTGGCCGGATTGTTTTTTAACTTTAATCCCAAAGCCATACCGCATCCTATAGATAGTCCCTGTCCTAAAGAGCCTGTCGAAGTTTCTATTCCCGGAAGGTATTTTTTAGCCGGATGGCCTTGAAGCCGTGAATTCATTTTTCTGAATGTCATCAATTCTTCTTCAGGAATAATACCCTTCATTGCCAAAATCGAATACAGAAGAGGTGATGCATGACCTTTAGACAGAATAAATCTGTCCCTTTTTTCAAAATCCGGTGATTTATCCCACTCTGTCGGGATATTTAGAGATTTTTTATATAAAACCGTCAAAATATCAGCACCGGAAAGCGAACCTCCCGGATGTCCGGATTTTGAATTATGAACCATTTTTACAATGTTTTTTCTGACTTCTCTTGCAGATTTTTTTAGTTCTTCTCTTTCTGTAT
>CALUVP010000060.1 GCA_944324215.1 Candidatus Gastranaerophilales bacterium
ATACTTCATCTGAAATATATTCTACATCAATCCTGTAGGACTTTCCTAGTTGTTTAACACTTTCATAATATACCATTTGTTGCTGTTTATATTACTGAAAAAATAGCAGGGTTCGAACTCCCTGAAACTCAATCAGAGCAACAAAAAAGAGCCTCTAAAAAGGCTCTTGATTTAAATGGCGGGAACGACGAGGCTCGAACTCGCGACCTCATGCGTGACAGGCATGCGCTCTAACCAAACTGAGCTACGCTCCCATATTCTATTGTCACTTCCGTAACCTCTCGGCTACATTTATTAATATAGCCTGCTGAATTTTTTTTTGCAAGTACTTATTTTTATTACCCAATTATCTATCCTTAAATTAATCAGATCGGGAATTTATTTATGCTCGAAATTTCTGTTTAATATAATCATTAAATCTTTTTCATACTTCCAGCTATTCTTAATTCCAAGAGCCGATTAGGCTCTTTTTTTTGTGTTAAAATCTTATGTGAAAGAGGTATAAAATGATTGAAAATTGGAAAATTCCATTATTAATGACTTTTCTTGCTGGTTTTGCAACTCTTATTGGCGGATTTGTTACTTTTCTTGTGAACAAAAACAATATGAAAGTCCTTTCCCTAGGTTTGGGATTTTCTGCCGGAGTTATGATTTTTGTATCTTTTACTGAAATTTTATCTACTGCAGAAGGGCTTCTTAAGGAATATTATCCGATTGATTATCACTGGATTATGTTCTGGGGCTTCATTGCCGGTGTTATTATTTCAAAATTAATTGATACTTTCATTCCGGATCACGTAGAAGAGGATTTAATTTCTGAAAATGCCAAGGAGCAACAAACAAAACGCTCACATAGGATAAAACGGGCAGGTTTGCTTACCGCTATTGCTATTGCAATTCATAATTTTCCTGAAGGGCTTGGTACTTTCTTGGTTTCTTCTCAAGATATTACTATTGGTATTTCTGTTGCTCTTGCAATCGCGCTTCATAATATTCCTGAAGGCATTGCGGTAGCTCTTCCTATTTATAATGCTACCGGCAAAAAGAGAATGGCTATTTGGTATTCTTTTTGGACTGGCATGACAGAACCTCTAGGGGCTCTTATTGGGCTTGCTTTGTTGCATTGGTTCTTGCCACAAGTTTTTGTCGGCTTTTTTATGGCGGCGGTTGTTGGAATTATGATTTATATTTCGTTTGATACTCTGCTTCCGCTCTCTCACGAATATGGAGATTGGCATTACGCAATTACGGGAATTATGTCAGGTATAATTGTTATTTGGGCCAGCTTATTATTATTAAATGGTTATTAATTCATAGATTTTTATAAGGTTTAAAATAAGTTTTTAAGGTATAATTTAATAAAAAAAGAAAGGGAACTTTTTATGACAAATTTATCACCATTACAAATTGAAAGGTTAAAATACCAGCCAAAACTTCCTTCTTCTTTGGCTAATGGTATTAATCATCTTATTTCTCAAGAAGGTGCTGCGACAGAGGCTGTTGCTAACAAGGAAGAAATAAAAGCTTTATTCAAGAATACTTATGGAAAACCAACTGTGACTTTTCAAACTTCAACAGAATCAGTTGTAAGTAAAGAAAGAAATGTTGGTGTTATATTATCAGGCGGACAAGCTCCTGGTGGACATAATGTTATTGCTGGGCTTTATGATGCTTTAAAACAAGCTAATCCTAAAAATAATTTATATGGCTTCCTTGGTGGTCCAAGCGGTATCATTGAAGGAAAATATGTAGAATTCAATGATGAATTTATTAATGATTACAGAAACACTGGCGGTTTTGATATTATCGGTTCAGGAAGAACTAAACTTGAAACAGAAGAACAGTTCCAAAAAGCTCTTGCTGTTTGTAAAAAGCTTAATATTTCAGCTGTTGTAATTATTGGTGGAGATGATTCTAATACTAATGCAGCGCTATTAGCTGAATGGTTTGTTGCAAACAATGCAGATATCCAAGTTATCGGATGTCCTAAAACTATTGATGGTGACTTAAAGAACGAGCAAATCGAAATTTCATTTGGGTTTGATACAGCTACTAAAACTTACGGGGAATTGATTGGTAATATTGAAAGAGATGCTAATTCTGCTAAGAAATATTGGCACTTTGTAAAAATTATGGGTAGAAGTGCCTCTCACGTAGCATTGGAAGCAGCTCTTCAAACTCAGCCAAATATTACTTTAATATCAGAAGAAGTTGAACAAAAGAAAATGTCTTTGGCTTCAATAATTGATTATATGACTGATATTATTGTAAGACGTTCAGAAAATGGTAAGAATTTTGGTATTGCTGTTATTCCTGAAGGTTTAATTGAATTTGTACCTGAATTGAAGACAATGATAGCAAACTTAAATGATATTATGCCTACATTGGAAAAGGATTCTAAGTATACAGATGGCAGTGATGTTGAAAAGATTGCTATTATCGAAAACACATTATCAAGTGAAAATGCTTCTGTATTCAAGTCTCTTCCTGCATTAATTAAATCTCAATTATTAATGGATAGAGATCCTCACGGTAATGTTCAGGTTTCTAAGATTGAAACTGAAAAATTACTTATTTCAATGATAGAAGAAAAATTGGCTAAGTTGAAAAAAGAAGGAAAATATTCAGGTAAATTCTCTACTCAATCACACTTCTTCGGATACGAAGGAAGATGCGCATTCCCTTCAAACTTTGATGCTGATTATTGCTATTCATTAGGATTTAATGCTTTTGCTTTAATAAACTTTGGTTTGACAGGTTATTTATCATCTGTAAGAAATCTAACTGAACCTGCTAATGATTGGGTTGCAGGCGGTGTACCTCTTACAATGATGATGAATATGGAAAGAAGACACGGTGAGATGAAGCCAGTTATCAAGAAAGCTTTAGTTGAGCTTGACGGGCCTGTATTCAAGAAACTTGAAGAAAACAGAGAAGATTGGGCTATGAATGACAGATATTTATTCCCTGGTGCTATCCAGTATTTTGGACCATCTTCAGTTTGTGATATTACAACTGTAACTTTGGCTCTTGAAAGTGAAGCTAAGTTAGCAAGAGTTTAATTGCCAATTAAAAAGATATAATACTAAACTGAAACCTTGAAACTTGACAAAATGGGAAAATGTCGGTTTTAGGGTTTCTGTTTTTGTGTATATAAACTTTTTATTTTAATTTTAGTTGTTTAGCAAGATTTGTAAGTAGTTCTATGCTTCCGCATACTGCACATTCACTTATTAACTCTAGAACGCTTTTTAGCTCTTTTAAAGTTTTTGCTCTAACTATTTTAGGTGCATATCTGTTATATTCTTTTTTTAAAAGGATATTGTATTCTATATTTTCGTATGTTGTGCCAGCTTTTTTGGCTTCTCTTTTTAATTTTGCTATAATACTTCTTCTTTTTTTTAGAAGATCTGTGTAATCAAATCTATCTTGAGGCGAATAATAATCTTTGAGGTTTTGTCTTTGTGTTTTTATGTTACTATTTAATGTATATAATTTTTTTAGGTCTGTGTAAAAATGTTCTTCCGTTTCTGTAAGAGTTAGCTTTGTTGGTAAATTAGTCTCATTCTTTGGTGGTTTTGATTTTTCTCCAAAGCTAACTATTGGTTTTCTAAAGTTATTTGTTATCATAATATTCATATTTCTAGTAAAATCCGTAAATATTTTTTTTGCTAGTTAATTTGTATTATAATAAATAATTATATAAAAAAAAGGAGTAGAAATGCTAAGAGGACCGTTTTTAGACAGAAATTGGATGGGGCAGAACAGTGATTATAGAAGTTCTGATATAGTAATGCTTGGAATGCCATTTGACGGAACTGTTTCTTATAGACCGGGTTCACGCTTTGCACCGGAGCAAATAAGACTTGCAAGCTGGGGTCTGGAGGAGTATTCCCCTTATTTTGACAGGCATTTGGAGGATTGTAATTTTCATGATGCTGGCGATTTGGAGTTTCCGCTCGGTAACACAGTTAAATCACTTGAGGTTATAAGAAAAAATGTCGAAGAAATATACAGAGACGGCAAAAAAGTTTTCGGAATCGGAGGCGAGCATCTGGTTACGCTTCCTGAGGTTCAGGCAGTTTCTCAATATATGAACAATCTTGCAATTGTGCATTTTGATGCGCATACTGATTTGAGGGAAGAATACTTGGGAGAACCTTTGTCTCATTCGGCAGTAATTCGACACTCTGCAGAAATTGTTGGTTTTGATAATCTTAAACAAATTGGCATAAGATCCGGCATGAAAGAAGAATTTGAGTTGATGAATAAGCATAATACACTATGTCATAAATATGAAGAGTTAGACGTATTAAAAGATAAAAACATTTTCGTAACAGTAGATCTTGATGTTTTGGATACTTCAATAATGCCCGGAACCGGAACGCCTGAAGTCGGCGGATTAGATTTTAATCAGCTGATAGGGTGGTTTAAATATTTATCACAATTTAACATAATGGGTGCTGATGTTGTAGAGTTGGCTCCTGATTATGATTCAAGTGGAGCCTCTACAGCAGTAGCTACAAAAGTTATTAGAGAATTGTTGATGGCAATGAGCAAATGATGATTGATGAAATTGTCAAGCTTTTAAAGGAAGCTGATCAAAAAAAAAGTGATTTTGTTAATTTGATGGATACTTTTAATGATCCTTATTTAGTTTTGATATCTTGTATTTTAAGTTTAAGGACTAATGATAGGACGACTTATCCTGCAACTCTCAGAATGTTGGAACTTGCAAAAACTCCAAGGGAAATGAAGGGAGTAAGTGTGGATGAACTTGCGAAAGCGATATATCCTGTGGGGTTTTATGAGAATAAGGCTAAGCAAATAATAGAGCTCTCACGCCAAATCGATGAGGAGCTTGGTGGAAAAGTTCCTGATGAGATTGATGATTTAATTAAATTTAATGGTGTGGGTAGGAAAACGGCAAATCTTGTACTCTCAAGAGGTTTTAACAAACCTGCAATATGCGTTGATGTGCATGTTCATAGGATTTTTAACAGGATTGGTTATATAAAAACTAAAAATCCTGAAGAAACTGAATTTGCACTAAGGAAAAAGCTTCCGGTAAAGTATTGGATAGATATTAATACTCTAATGGTGACTCACGGACAGAATGTATGTAAGCCAATAAATCCAAAATGTTCTGAATGTCCGATAGAAAAGTTCTGTCAAAAAAACGGAGTTAAGTAGTTTTAATCTTGTGGCTATGTAAATTTTTGATTTTTACTTTACGTTTATGTTATAATCAACCAAAGGAGATTGAGTGGTAATGACTGAAAAAATTAATTGTCCGTTTTGTGGGAATTTAATTGATGTGAATGTTATAAAATGCGACAATTGTGGTGCTTTGTTTCAGGAACCGAATTTGCCAGATGTTAAGTTTCAAGAAATGGGACCTTTTGTAGCCATTGATATTTTAACTTTAGGTTTCTTTTCTACTATATGGTTTTTTATTAATGGAAAGGCGATAAATAAGCTTGTAGAGGGTAAGAAAGATTGTCTGAAATTGAACTGGCTTTTCTTATTATTAGCTGTCAATGGCGGATTTTATTTGTTTGTTTTCTACACTAATCCAACTTTGTTGATTATTTTTTCGATATTGCAGTGTTTAATATATATTGCTCTTACTTATAGGGTTCTTAGAATTATTCAAAAATTCACTAAAAGAATATACAATTCTGAAATATCTTTTAATCCGTATTATATGGTAATTTTTAATATATTCTACTTAATACATTTCATTGAAACATATCAAAAACGTGTTTCCAACACTCACGCATATTTTGATTGGAAATCTCCACAAGCAATTTTTCTTATAATATTGCTCGTAATCATCATCTGCGTATTACGTTTTTATAATGATGTTTTCTGGCTATTTAATTAGACAGAAAACTCAAAAGTTGACATTTCATTGATGGCATTAAATACTGTGCAGTTTGCTTGGTATGCAGCTTTTGCTAAGTGTATGTTTACGGCATCTTGAACTGTGTATCCGTTTTGGATAGCTGAAACCATTGCATTATCCAACGCTTCTGCTGATTGAGAAACATTGTTGCCTGTTATTGTAAGTAAATCTTCTGGTCTAATATTTGAGTAATAATTACTTAAATCTACTTTTGAATTTTCAACATCAGAATTTACAAATGTTGGCACATTGGTTGATTCTGAGGCATTTCTGCTATTGACTGCCTCTCTGTTTTCTATTAAT
>CALUVP010000061.1 GCA_944324215.1 Candidatus Gastranaerophilales bacterium
AAGCAGCTTTTTTATAATTTTGAACAGCCATGTTTAACTGATTATTTTGAGCATAGTAATTTGCAAGATTATAATAAGCCTTATAATATTTAGGGTTAACAGAAATAGCTTTCTGATACATAAAAATAGCATTATCTTTTTCACCTTTATCTTCAAGGACATTACCCAGAATTAGCCAATCTTGAGCAGATCGTTCTTTTTCATCAATTTGTAGGATTAAATCCATTGTCTTTTGATAATTGTTATCACTGTAAAATGCAGTTGCTTGTTTTGACAAATCTTCCGATGCAAAGCAAGTTGTTCCGGCTATTAAAAAAGCTATAATTAAGAATCTCTTCATAACAGAATTATATAAAAAATTTGCTTTTTTATCAAATGTATCATTAATCTTGTAATCTAAATTTATAGATGATAGAATTGAGAATGAAGAGAATTAGAGGAGTAATTTATGGTCTGTTTAACATCAAACAAAATTGATACTAAACTTGTATCAGAAGCATTAAAAGTTTTAGGAAAAGATAATTTTGCACTGATTATTCACGGAAGCAGTTTCCCGTCAAAGGAAGGTCAGGATACCGGGTTTGGAACATTCAATTCAGAAAGCGGTCACGAGGTTATTGACTATGCTCACGGTATATTCAATGCTTTGCAATTAGGACCTGCAGGAAAAACAAAGAGTTCTGATTCATCTCCGTATACGGGAACAATTTTTTCCGGAAATCCATTGTTTATAGATTTGAAACAGCTAACAGAAAAGAAATGGGATAATATTCTATCTCAAGCAACTTTTGAAAAAGTTGTTGCAGGAAATCCAAAACAAAATCAAGGAAGAACAGCTTATTCATATATAACAAAGGCTCAAAATGAAGCTTTGAAGGAAGCTTGGACTAATTTTAAAGAAATTCATGGCGGATTATTCGGTTCTCCGATGAAAAAAGATTTTGAAAAATTCAAAAAAGAAAATGGTTTTTGGTTAGATAATGATTCTTTGTATGAAGCTCTTTCTATCGAAAATGATAATGATTTTTGGTACACTTGGAAAAATGAAACAGACAAAAAATTAATGAATCCAAAATCAGAAGAAGAGAAAAAAGAGTACGCCAAAAGAATAGAAGAGATAAGAAACAAATATGAAGACGAAATTGAGTTCTACAAGTTCTGTCAGTTTGTTTTAGAAGAACAGAATGAGGAAACAAAAAAATACGCACTTTCTAAAGGCATAAAAATGATAGCAGATCGTCAAGTAGCTTTCTCAGACAGAGATGCTTGGGCTTATCAATCATTGTTCTTGGACGGATGGTATTTAGGGTGTCCTCCTGATTACTTCTCAAAAGATGGTCAAGCTTGGGGCTTCCCAGTAATGGATCCTGAAAAAATGTTTAATTCTGACGGTTCACTGGGTGAAGGTGGGATTCTTATGAAAAATCTTTACAAAAAGATGTTCAAAGAAAATCCTGGTGGTGTAAGAATTGACCACATTGTAGGTTTAATTGACCCTTGGGTATATAAAGTAGGTAAAAAGCCAATGTGCGAAGAAGGAGCAGGAAGATTATATTCTTCTCCGGAGCATCCTGAACTTTATAAATACGCAATTGCAAAATATGAAGATTTAGATTTGACTCTTGAAGCTGATAAGGAAAAGAGAGTAAAATCTCTTTCTGATGAACAAATTAAGTTATATGGAAGATTAATTGAAAAAGTTGTTATTGCAGCAGCTAAGGAATGTGGCTTAGATAAGAATGCAATTGTTTGTGAAGATTTGGGAACTTTGACAAATCCAGTAGATGCTGTAATGAAAAAATACGAACTACAGGGCATGAGACTTACTCAATTTGTAGTGCCTGAAAAACCTGAACATCCGTATAGATGTAAAAATATTGGTGAACACGTATGGAATATGGTTGGAACTCATGACAATAATCCGATTGCTATGTGGGCAGAAAGTATGATAAATACTCATGAAGGATACTTGCATGCAAAAAATCTTGTAGAGGATTTGTTTGCTGAAGCCGATAATAAGGATGATATTATCGTGAGATTAACTCAAGATAAGGAATATTTGACATTTGTAAAACTAACAGAAATTTTTGCATCAAAGGCAAGAAATGTTCAAATGTTCTTTACAGATTTCTTTCAGATAAATGATGTTTACAACAGACCAGGAACATCTGGCGATCAAAATTGGTCATTGAGACTTCCAAATAATTATAGAGAGCTTACTACCATTGACTTGCACGCAATATTGAAAGCTGCAATTATAGCAAGAGGAAAGGAATTTGCTTCTAAACACGCTAGTTTAATAGAAAAGCTTTCATAAAATAATCAATATAAAAAATAGCTCGAAATGTTTTTCGGGCTATTTTTTTTTTTGTTATTATGTTAATGGTAATAAAAAAAGGAGGGAACTTTTTTATGAGTATAAATCAATCAATTAAGCCTTATACATTGGAAGAGCGGGAACATTTGTTTTTGGGCGGATGTGATTTGGTTGATTTGGCGAAAAAATACGGGACCCCTTTATATGTTATTGATGAGGCAACTTTGCGCGGAATATGCAGAGAGTATAAAAAAGCTTTTAAGGATTATAAAAATATTCATATGATGTACGCTTCAAAGGCTCTTTGTACATCAGCTATAACAAGAATACTCGATGAAGAAGGGTTTGGATTTGATACAGTCTCAGCAGGTGAAATTTATACGGTTTATAAATCCGGTGTAGATATGTCACATGTCTTATTTAATGGTAATAACAAGTCTGCTTCAGAAATAAATTTGGCTATAGACTGTAATGTAGGAAGATTTTCTGTAGATAATTTTTATGAAGCAGAGCTTCTTAATAAAATTGCACGTGAAAAAAATGTAGTTGTTGATATTTTACTAAGAATAACTCCGGGAATTGAATGTCATACTCACGATTATATTCAAACAGGACAAATAGATTCAAAGTTTGGTTTTGATTTGTCTCAGGTGGATGACATTGTAACTTTGATAAAAGATAGTTATAAGAATCTTAATTTAAAAGGTTTACACGCTCATATAGGTTCTCAGATATTTGAATTGAAATCCTATTATGACGCGGTCGATATTCTGGTAAAAGAAATAGCCAGAATAAATGGTAAATTTGGACTAAAGCTTGATGAGATGAATATCGGCGGGGGGTTAGGAGTTAAATATACAGATAATGACAATCCTCCATCAGTTAATGAATTAGCAAAAGCCGTTACAGATGCTATGCAAAGGTGTGCGGTTGAAATTCCTACTATATACATTGAACCTGGAAGAAGTATAGTATCAACTGCAGGAGTAACTTTGTACAGTGTAGGGAGTTCAAAACAGGTTCCAAATGGCAGAAAATACGTTGCCGTAGACGGTGGTATGGCTGATAATCCACGTCCAAGTATGTATCAGGCAGAATACTTTGCCGAAGTAGCTAATAAAGTACATTATGAAGAAAAAGAAGAGGTTACAATCGCAGGGCGTTATTGTGAAAGCGGTGATATCTTAATAGAAAAAATAGAATTACCTAAGTTGGAAGCAGGTGATATCCTTTGTGTCTATAATACAGGTGCTTATAATTATTCAATGGCATCAAACTATAATCGAGTAGAAAAATCAGCTATGGTACTTGTAAATAATTCACATTCTGATATTATAGTATATAGAGAGACGTTGGATAATCTCATTTTACACGACAACATTCCCGATAGGTTGAGAAAAAATGATTGATGAGCTAATTTCTTTAATTCAAGATATGATAAGTCCTCTTCAGTGGTCTTTGAACTGGGTGAATATTTTTGAAATAGCGTTTATCGTGTGTATATTGTTTTTTGTCTATCAAAAATTTATTAAAAATACACAATCTGAAAAACTAGTAAAAGGTTTATTTTTTCTCGTTTTTGCTTGGATTTTTAGCGAAATACTCATATTGATTGACTTAAAAATTTTAGGTGTGTTTTTAAAATCTCTTGTTACATTAATTTCTTTAAGTTTAATAGTAATTTTTCAACCTGAATTGCGACGCTTGTTGGGATATTTAGGTCAGCCAGGATTTATAAGAAGAACTCTATTCCCAGCTCATTTTGGTAAAACATCGGAGGTTGCGGAAGTAGATATTATAAAAGAAATTATTGAAGCCGTAAAATATATGACTAAGACAAAAACGGGTGCTCTGATAGTTTTTCAAAAAGAGATGAGTGCGGGAATATATTCTGATGTAGGAACTAAATTAGATGCAATAATTTCAACAGAATTAATATTGACAATTTTTCATCCGAATACTCCACTTCACGATGGTGCAATGGTTATAGCAAACAATAGAATTCACTCAGCAGGGGTTTTGTTACCTTTAACAGAAGATCCAAAATTAAGTTGGAAATACGGAACAAGGCACCGGGCTGCAATTGGTATGTCAGAAGTTTCTGATGCTGCTTGTTTGGTTGTTTCAGAAGAAACGGGTGATGTTTCTGTTACAATGGATGGGATTTTAAAAAAATATGACGACTTAATGACTCTAAAAACAGATTTAGAATCAATTTTGGGTATTAAGCCAAAAGAAGAAGGTATAGAAAAACATAAAAATATTTTTGATATGTTGAAGGGTATAAATAAATAGATGTTCTTTAATAAAAAACGATTGCCGGAGCAGGTTAAGAAAACAAAGTTTGATATTTTTAAGGAAATTATATTAAAAGCATTTTTTCTAACAATTGGAGCTTTTATTTTTGCTGTCGGTTTGGAAATGTTTTTATTGCCAAATAAAATTATAGATGGTGGTGTAGTTGGTGTATCAATGATGATAGCTTATATCACCAAATGGAATTTAGGTACTTTGATTTTTTGTATCAATATTCCTTTTATATTGATGGCATTAAAAAATTTGGGTAAAAAGTTTGTAATTCAAACATTTTACGCAACGGCAATGCTGGCAATTGCAACTAATGTTCTTCACGGTAAACAAGCTACAGAAGATTTACTTTTGGCAACTGTATTTGGAGGTATAATCTTAGGTTTTGGAGTTGGCTTAATCTTAAGAAATAATGCTTCATTGGATGGAACGGAGATGGTTTCGATAAATCTTTCCAAGAAGTTAAAGGTTATTTCTGTTGGTGAACTCTTGATGTGCATAAACCTTTTCATATATATGGGTGCAGGTTTCCTTTATGGATGGGATAGGGCATTGTATTCAATAATGACATATTATATAGCTTCCAAGGTAATAGATTCTGTTTTGGAAGGATTGGATAAAGCAAAATCAGTTAGAATCTTTTCCGAGTATTATAAGGAAATTGGTAATGCTATAATGAAGGATTTGGACGTAAGTGTTACCTATATGCGCGCTATGGGTGGTTATTCAAGACAGGAAAAAATTCAAACGTATTGTGTAGTCAGCAAATTTGAAATGCCAAGGTTAAAGGAATTGGTTCACACAATAGATCCAAAGGCTTTTTTGGTAACAGAGGATGTTCATGAAGTAGAAGGTGTAAGGGTGAAAAAAAGAAAACATTAATACAAAATCACCACTAGACATCTGTTTAAAAATATTATAAAATTTAATTATTATTGAGAGAGGATAATCAATGCCAAATAAAGATATGATACCAATAGAAGTAATAATACTTACAGATACTGATGACATAAAGGGTACAGTATATGTTTCATCAAATGTAGCTGCTAATAGACAATTAACGGAACTTTTAAATGATAAAGACCGTAGATTTTTGGCTGTGACAAATGTAGAAATTTATGGAAAAAATTCAAATCAACCACCACGTCGTTATGAATTTTTAGAGGTACATATGGATTCTATACGAATGGTTCATCCAACTTCACAGGCATTATTTAGAGAAACTCCGAAAACGCAAGAGGATATAGCAAGATTTAGGGAGTTAAGAGCAAAATTAAATCAAACAAAACCATTTTAGAAATGACCTTTAAAAAGGTCATTTCTTTCTATGAGTTAAATTTAACCGTTTTATAATTGTAAATTTTTGTAAATTTTATAGAAAATATCCTAAAGAAAAGAATAATAATGCCGTTAATAGTTTTGTAAACTTTAAGGAGATGTTATGGTTGACATTATAGAGTTTAGTATATTAAAAGGAAATGCTATTAATTCTTCAATGGATGTAGAAAGGAAGTGTGAGTCTTCTAAGGTAAGTATTTTTTCTAATAAAGAAACGAAAGTAGAAAGTTTAGAGCTGGATGTTCTTGATATAAGTAATACTTCTAAAACAAGGAAAGAAAAAAAAACTGTATCAAAGTCTGAAATATGTAAGAAAATGTATGTAAAATGGGGTACAAAATTTAAATCTTCGAATGTAAATCAAGCATTTTTTGAAAAATTGTATGATACTTTGGATATATTAAAAGTGGAAATTTCAGAAAAGAGTTGGGATAAAAAAAATTATTCGTCTCCAAAAGAAGATGCTTTTGAAAAAGTTATTGCAATTTTTGCAGGCGAGTCACAATTGAATTCTAGAAAAATTGGTTATGTAGGCAAAGAAGCGACTTTTTTTGGATTATTTCAACTTTCATCAGACGGTCTGGGTGCCGCAAAAAAATGGGCTTCAGTTCATCCTGAAGTAAAGGGTATGAAAAACATAAAATCAAACATGACTCTTTCAAAGTATAGAAATTTATCAGCTTCTCAACAGCTGGATTATTTGGTTGCATTCATAGGTGCCAGTCGTGAAGCATCAAAAATAAGTCCGAAGGAGAAGTTATCACCTGCAAAATTGTGGTCGATGATAAAGCTTCCTAATTTAAATGAGAATATTCCTTCTAAAAAAGATAGGCGAAATCGTTCTGTTATCCAGCAGGGTAAAAAAATTAAACGAGTTTTTGTTGACAACAAAATACCATATGGAATTAAGCAATAATATAGTTGTAAACTTGGTTCATAACTTCAAGAAAAGCATTATGATTTCCGAAGAAAACATAAAATTCTGCGATATTTTTTCCAATTTTTTGAAGTTCATTAACTTCAATCGGAGGCCCGGCAGGCGTTGTTCTTGCGGGGTTTTGTGGAGTTGAAATTACACCCGTTGAGCGAAGAAGCGGAATATAAATTTTGTTTTGAAAAACTTCATATTGTGTAATTCCCTTCGTAATTACGCCTAAATTATTCCCCTCTTCGTCGATAAGAAACCCTCTTTGCATAGGGGCTGTATTATTTTTTACTTCAATACCTTTTTGAGTTGGAAGATATTTTCTAATATCATAATTTGGATCAAAATTACGTTTAATAAGTTGATTTAAGTCCTCCGAGAAGACTTCATAAATCGGATTTGTCAGTTTAAATTCGGCTGTAAGTAGGTGATTTTTTTGTGAATTTATCCAATCAAATTTAAAGTGCAAAAATGTAGAATGCTTGTCTAAACTTACAATAAGGGGAATAACGTCCCAAGCACCTTCAAAGTCTATTTTTAGCGAGGCTCTTGTAGGTGTATTAAGGATAATTTTGGAACGTAAAATTTTAAATTCTACCCCATAATCATCAGCCTTAGGGCCGAAATTATAGCTGTCGCCAAAATCTGTGAAATCAGTTAGAGAAAATTTTATTCCGTTTATGTAAATCTGATTATTCTCTATTTTTAGGCTAATATTAGAGTTCTCTATAGATGTGGACGAGATTTTTAAATCAGATTTATTAATAGAAGGCAATATGTATTCTATTTCACCAGGGTTTAAATTTTCAATTTCTGTTAAAAAAGTATATACGTTTGTATAATCCTCTGTAACCGGAATTTTTTGAGTATCTGAAAGTAAGAATTTATCAAAACCTTTTTTGTATCCGATTTTGTCGTAACCTTCAAGAATTTGTGAAGATTGAAATTCAATGACACCTGAAAACTTTTTATCAGAAAGGTTAAGAATTTTCTTCTCTTCAAAATGGTTTTTGAATTTAAGTTCGTCAATAATGGTATTTGTGATTTGTTTAATTTTCTTGTATCGGATTAAATTTTCTAAATGAACGTCATCCGTGGAACACCCACAGATGCTATCGTGAGCTTGGTTTTGTAGAAGCATTTTGTAAGCGTATTCAAGAATTGTATCATAGTTTGCAAGTTTTTGTTGCTTAACAAAACGGGATGCCAAATCTAAAAGATAAGTACATTCTACATTTTCTCTCTTTAAATCAAGCCTTGAAGAATAGCAACCTTGTAGAGTAAAAGTATTAGAATTGTCTCTAATTTCATCGTTCCATTCAAACTCTTTAAATCTGTTTTCTACTCTTTTGAAGTAATCAAAAGGTGAAGCTAATCTTATAAAATAATCTTCCTTTAATATTTCGTTAACAGAATTAATTTGATCGCAAATATCAGTTTCGACTCCTAAATGGTCTGCACCAATAGGTAGAAGTAGAACATTTCCCGATTTTTCAGCAATTTTGTCCAGATTGTTTTTCAGAAGTTCGGCTTTTTTTTCGACTGTAGTATTTATAGAGAAAATATCATTAAAATATCCTCTTACAAGATTAACCGTATCCATTCCGCACCAAGAGAATTCAGAAGGAAAATTGTTGTTGCATCCTCTCCAGACAATGCATTTATCAACACCGAAATCCCTTAGGATATCAGGAATATTTTGTGAATGTCCGAAAGTATCAGCAAGATAAGCAATAAAATCTTTGCAACCATACTTTTGGGCTTCCTTAAGTCCAATTTCAAGATTTTTTTGAAAACAAGTTTTATCTGTCAAAAATTCATCAACAAGGCAGAAAAACGGTCCGACAAAAAGCTTTTTGTGTTTAATAAGTGATAATACAAGATCCCTATTTTCCGGTCTCATATCTAGGTAATCATCAAGAGCACAGGTTTGACCGTCAAAATAGAAGCAAGGGATTTTGTTTTTTGCAAGCATATCTAAAACATTGTCAAAGACCCTTAAAAGACGCAGTCTAAAGACTTCAAACTCTCTGTACCATTCTCTGTCCCAATGTGTATGAAGATATGCAATAACGTGCTTTCTCATAATGTCTATAATACATCAAAATGAATTACAGAGCAATCTTACATTAAATGAATGATTTTTCGAAATGGATTTAAAGCTAATGTATAATTGAGCCGTTTTATATATTGACTTTACGAAAAATGGCATTAAAACAAAATCAGGTATAAAATAGGAGAATTCCACCATGGGAATGGCAGCATCACAAGCAAGGTATTTGGCCCTTACTGCAAGAAAGACAAATTGTGAATGGGAAGGTCAGCAGATAAATCAGGCAAGAACTGCTCTAGCCAATCAGAGTGCGAATTTGTTTAATCAACTTTTAGGATTGGAAGTTCCCAATGCACCAAAGACTACAGATTACACAGAAATTCAATACTCATTTTCAGATGGAACGAATGATTCTGTTTTAGAAAGTTGGCAACAGTTATCAAGTGCGGATCCGAATTATAATTATATAGTAAATCATTACTATTATGCTGATGTATATACAGGTTCTCAAAAATTATTAGAAAATCCGCAAGTTCACATAGAAGATAACGAAGTTGTAGAAAAAGGGTTTATAAATCCATCTGCAACATTAAAATATGGTCCTTCGAACAAAATTACCTTGAGTGATGGAACAGAGTTGGAGGCGGATGAAATTACAACTGACAAAGCTGAAAGTGATGAAGAATTAGAAAAGCAGTTTAATGATTTTGCGACTGCAAAAGAATTAGCTTATGATGCAGGAGCTATACCTGATGGAGAAGTTTATGGCTATCAGGATTCGAGTGGAACTTGGCATTTCTTTTTGCAGGAAGAAATTGATTCTGTAGAGCCGGTAGATCCTAGTTCTTATTATGATGTGCTTTATGCAGATGGTACAACTGCTCGTTATGACGAAATAACATCAGAGCAAACTGCGAATGATGAAGATTTAAAGAATCAGTTTAACGATTTTGCAAAAGCAAATGAATTAGCATATGATGCAGGAGCTATTCCGGAAGAAGCTGCATATGGGTATAAGGATGCAGACGGTACGTGGCATTTCTTTCTAAAGGAGGATTTAGAAGAAGTAGACAATATGTATCCGGAAGTAACTTTTGATCCTGTAAATAAGTCTTACACTGTAACTACTGCAGATGGTAAAGAGTCTTATACATACAATTCAGTAGAAGATGTTGAACAAGATACAAGATTTCAGGAAGCTCTAAGAGACTTTGAGGAAGCTGTAGGTTTAGCTGAAAAAGATGGCGTACTTACAACAGACGATGTATATGGTTATCAGGATTCAAACGGAACTTGGCATTTCTTTGTTCCGGATGATTTAGAGAATCCTAAGGAATATACATCAGAACCTGGAATGTATGTAGGAAATTGCAAGTTAAATCCTTTAGCTACATTGACTAATGATCAAGCTGCGGAACTGGCTCAAATTCTTAAGGATTGTCCGGATTCTGCAATGAGTGAATATTTAAGTTTCGATAATAAAGGAAATTTGGTGTATGAGGGTCAGGGGCTTTATTCGTTTGAAATGAATGGCAAAACTTATTTTACAACAGAAAGAGATTTTTATAATAGCTTAAATACTCCTTATGATCCGGAAAAGCCAATAGAGGTTCAGAATAAACTGGCTTATTATAATGCTTCATATATACAGACAAAAATAGAAGAAACCAATCATGCATTGCTTGAAACTGACGGAAACGGCAGATTTACTTCTGTAAAATTTGATGATGATAGTGTTGTATATTCACTAAACGTAGAGACAGTAACTAATGAAGAAGCTTATCAAGATGCGATGAATGAGTATTTGTACAAAAAAGAAGTTTATGAAAAAACAATTGCAGATATAAATGCTCAAACTTCAATAATTCAGCAAGAGGATAGGACTTTAGAGTTGAGGCTTAAGCAGCTTGATACAGAACAAAATGCTTTATCAACAGAGATGGATGCTGTTAAGAAAGTTATCAAAGATAACGTTGAAAGCACATTTAAGACATTCAGTGACTAGTATTTTATTATTAAGAAAGTGTTTTTTTACTATATATCCATTCTCTTGTCAAATAAATCCTGCAAATATTTGAAAAGAAAAAAGTATTTGTGTAGTATAATAACTAAGAGCGCTTTTGACTTGGAAAAGAGGAGTGTGAGTTAAAATGAAAAGATTTGCAAGTTTAATAATGATGGCTTCTGTTTTAATAGGAAGCGGAGCCGCTTTTGCAGCAACGCCTGCAGAAATGTATGATGATGTGTGGAAAATCGTTAACAAAAAGTATTATGATCCGACCAACAATTCTCAAGATTGGAACAAATGGCGTTATAGGTATGAAAATAAATTAAAAACCAAAGAAGACGCTTATGTTGCTATAGAAACTATGCTTTCGAGCTTAAATGATCCTTACACGAGATTTTTAGATCCGAAAGAATTCTCGGAGGAAACTCAATCTATCAAGGGATCTTTGAAAGGAATCGGAACTCAAATTGGTCTAAGAGATGGAGAATTAGTTATAATAGCACCACTAGAAGATTCTCCTGCAGAAAGAGCAGGACTTTTGGCTGATGATAGAATCCTTGAGATAAATGGAGAAAGCACAAAAGGTATAAACATAGATGCTGCGGCTGATAAAATCAGGGGTGAAAAAGGTACTACAGTTACTTTGTTGATACAAAGAAAAGGTGTACCGAACAAATTATACAGTGTTGTAAGAGACGAAATTGAGGTTAAATCAGTTTCTTGTAAGCCTCCTTTTGATACAACGAAAATTCCTAATGATATTCAATATATCAGATTAAGTTCTTTTATAAGTAAGAATGCTGCTGGGGAAATTGAGTCTATTTTGAATAATTCAAGCGGAATGAAAGGTTTTATAATTGATTTGCGTTCAAATCCGGGCGGCTTATTAACAAATGCGATTTACATTTCAGACATGCTATTAAGAGGCGGTGTTATAGTAAGTACTGTAGATAGAGATAGTTACAAAACCACAACCCGCGCAAGAATTCAACAAGTTACTGATAAGCCTATAGTTGTGTTAATAAATAAAGGTTCAGCTTCAGCAAGCGAAATTTTGAGTGGTGCCT
>CALUVP010000062.1 GCA_944324215.1 Candidatus Gastranaerophilales bacterium
TAATAACTATGAAAGATACGAATGGCACATGAAAAATGGGTGTATCAATCAAGAAGATAGAGATTGGTTGGTAAATTATATGAATTCAAGTGAATTTAAGACTATATACGGTTAGAAAGGAGCGATATGAAAAAAGTATTTGTAAAAACAACAAACGTTAAGAAGTTTATTAGCATGTATAATAATCTACTTGAAAGAGCAGATGGTGTACCAGGATTAGGATTGGTTTATGGAGCACCCGGACTTGGAAAAACTCACGCAATTAATTGGTGGGCTTTTAAAAATGATTTATATCTAGTCAGGTGCAACAATCTTATGTCAACAAAATGGCTACTTGTAGAAATTTTAGATGCAATGGGCGAATACGCACCACGAAGGAATCTAGATTGTTTTAATATGATTATAAAAAATCTGCGTTTAACACCAAAGCCAATAATTGTTGATGAAATAGATTATTTGATGTTTGATTCTAAATCAATAGAAACTTTAAGGGACATTCACGACAAAACGAATGTCCCTATTATTATGGTCGGAATGAATAGTGCAAATTCAAAATTGAAAAAATATAAGCATTTGTATGATCGTATTTCTGAAATTGTAAAATTTGAAACATTTTCACAAGCAGATATAAAAACAATTATCGATGAAATATCTGAAATAGAATTTACGGATTGTGCTATGAAGTATCTTTACAAAACAGTTAATCGTTTTAGACAAATTGTAAAAATATTAAACAAGGCAGAAAATTTTGCAAAATCTAATGGATTAAATTCAGTTGATGAACTAATCCTTAAAGAAATAATGATAATTGATAGTGACACTAGTGATAACAATGAAAACATAATCAAAAGGAGTAATAAGTAATGGAACAAAAAATTATAAAAATTCTTAATATACTTAAGAAATTTCAATTAGATGAAGTCGCAACTTATATGGAATGTGAAACAGTTGAAATTCAACCATATATAGAAAATCTAATAGCAGATGGTTTTATAAAACAAATTTCTACAAATGACTATGTCTACGATATAAGCAAAGATGTAGCTACAAAAAGAAAACTTAGACAAAAAACAGTCGAGGTTAATATAGGCTTTAATCTCAACAAACAAGAACTGTTTAATCTTGAAAATTACAAAGATTTTCCTGCTAAAAAAGTATTAAAGAAAAAAGCTGATTTAGATTATTACAATAGTTGCGATGAAAAAACAAAAAAATTATTAATAAAGCACATTGTACTTTTTAATCTTGTAGGGAATCCATCACTTCATAATCAAACAGAATTATTAAAACAAATTTCAAAAAAATACCCTGATTATAAAATGAATGCTCAATGGTATAGAAGAAAATACAATAGATACTTAAAAGAAGGATTAGCAGGACTTTATCATAATAAATTATCAACAATAGATACTAAAGTGTATGATGAATTTAAACAACTATACTTAACCCCTCGTGGATATACTCAAGAACAATGCTACGAAATACTCATGCTAAAAGGCGGTTACAAAGAAGGCGATATTCCAACCTTACCAACATTCATCCATAGATTAAAACACGAATTTAGCAAAGACGCTATAAAAAAAATGAGAAGTCATAATAAATTAATGCCCGTTTCGGCAGAAGTAGAAGCTTTACAAATTCATAAAAAAAGAAAAAAACCTTGTGAGGTTTATTTCGAGGATGCTGCGAATGATTATTGGCGTGCAATAGTTGAAAACAACATTGAGGTAGGAAAACATCGACAAGAATTTATTTCTAAATTAATAACATACTTTAGAGGTATTAAACTTGGTGAAATTGTAAGAGAAAAAGTTATTGATTTTAAAAATACTCTTGTATCGGAAGGTGTAACATTTAGCATAGTCAAAGGACTTATTGGCATGTTATTCACAATCTTAAAAGCAAGCGGAATAAAAATTGATTTTGAGATTTATCAAGACTTAAATCATTCAAGTAAAATATATACACAGGAAGAAGTAAAAAAGATTATATTAAATGATTCCCCCGAAGCATTAGTTGTAGCCCTTGGTTTAAGATTAGGTGAACTCCAAGCCTTAAAATATGAAGACTTTGATTTTGAAAACAAACTGGTCACAATAAAAAGAAGAAATGAATATGGACGAATTAAAGAATTCAAACAAGCAAAATATATAAGACAATGCATTGTCCCGGACATAATACTTAATAGAATAGATAAATCCAAGAAGGGATTTATTTATGGCAAAATTACAATGCCAACATACGAAAGTTGTCTGTACGCTCATATTATGTTAATGCAAACTCAACATATTCCGTTGAATATAATTGCTCATAATATGGGGCATTCTAGTATAAATAGCTTTTTTACAACATATCACTACTTATTCCCCAAACATCTAGAAGAAAATTTTAATATTTTAAAACCTTTAAATTTGGAGGAACATCAATGCTAAAACAAGTTTTAAAACTAATACGAATTTTTCAAACTTTTACAATTGATGACCTATTGCCAGTTCTTGAATGTTCAAAAAGTGAAATTTTGCCAATTCTGAAACAATTAGAAACTAAACAAATCATTGTAAAAAATAATAATAAATACTTTTATTTAAAAGCAGACAATGAACCTAAAAAAACATTAAAGAATAATAAGAAACGCAAGTTTTATAACAAAATATATGACGCAGAATACTTGATGTCTATAAATAAATATTATGAAACTATACCTGAAAAATTATTTTATAAAGAAGATGATGTCGCTTTTTTTAAAGAGGCATATCCAAGTTTAAAGAAACGAATTATTATGTATCTTAAAATTATTGATAAAACATACAATATGGATTTAGCAGCGACTGAAATATATATAAAAAATCTAAAAACACAATATCCAACTCTGAAATTTAAAAATACCACAACTATAAAATTAAGGGAAAATTTTATGAAAATAGGCTTAAGGGCTTTTGAGACTCCAAAAGTACATCAAAAAAATTTTATTCCCGAAAAAGTATATTCAGATTTTAAGAAATTATATTTATATTCTACACGTTATTCATTACAAGGAGCATACCGAGAACTTGGAAATATGGGATATAATATAAAATTAATTCCTTGTTATAAAATATTTTGTGATAGATTAAAAGAAGATTATACATTAGATGAAATAAACAACCTAAGAAACAGTAACTCTATTAATCCATTAATTTCTGAAGTTTCATTTGATATATTAAAAACATATACAAATTCTTCTTCTACTAAAGTTTTTAATGATACAGTTGCAGAATTTTTAAATAACTATCCTGATAAAAATACTGCTATTTATAAAAGACGCAAGCGGCATATAAATATACATCTTCTGCCATATTTCAATAATTTAACTTGGGATAAAATAACTGAATTCAAAATTAAAGAATTTATTAGGTACAAAAGCGAAGAGTGTTATTATAAAAATGAAACAATAAGAGAAATTTTATTTACTTTATTTAAAATAAAAAGGGAATATGTTGATGGTTTAAAAAAAGAAGAAACTTGTCATAACAGATTAAATAATGAGGAAATTAAACAATTAAAAAACGATATCCCCAAATTATGGATTATATCTACCGGCTTTACTCTTGAAGAGCTATTGGGTTTAAAGTATGAAGATATAAATTATGAGAAAAAAACAATTTTATCTAAAAACATTTGCGAAAATAACAAATTAATAGAAATAAATAGACGCACACTTTGGAAAGAAGTAAGAATCCCCGATAAATTATTAAGCATGCTACCTAAAAATCAAACCGGGCCTATTTTTACAAATATAAAAATTGATAATATTGAATCGTTAAGAAATACGTTTTTCTTTTTATGTATTGATAAAAAAGTGCCATTTTATGTGATTGCAAAGCAGTTAGGATATAACAGTTTACAAGTTTTTTATAATGAATACAAAAAATATCTTCCAAACGGATGTGATATAGATTTACTGGAAGATATTTTTTAAACAGTTTATGTAAACCTCCATTTATTATGGGCTTAATATAGCCCTTTTTTTATTCCTCTCATAAAAGTTTACGTTTTTTGAAACAATAAGTATAATAATTTTAGAAGAGAGCAATACAAACTTGTATTTTTTATTTAATGTTTCTCTCTCAATAACATATTAGCGAAAGAAGTAAGTGCTTCTTTCGTAACTGCAATTGCAAAATTGCAAAGGAGACCTAAAATGAAAAATTTTTATTCTTATTTTTCTTGTCCAGACAATCCAACTATTATGCGAATAATGCAAGCATTGGAACAAAAGCATCAAGTTCGCATAAAAGGTTTTGTTCTTCGTTGTATAAGATATGCAAGAGATAATTATCAAAATTCTAATGATTTCATGTGTATTTTTTATACAAATGACTACGCATAGTGCCAATGGCACTATGCGCCTAAAATCTTAATTCTTGGTAAATATTTAATTGTTTTTACTAAAAATAGCTTAGCTAAATTATTAATTTATACATGCTAAAGCTTCATCTCTTAGCATCTTTAAACCATCTTCTAATGTTGTACTTTTTAAATTACTAAGTAATTGCATTGCTCTTTCATTAGATAAAACGCTATTTTTAATATCACCGGCTCTTGGTGGTAAATAAATTGCATCTTGCTTATATTGATACAAATCTTTCATCAAATTAAATAGTTCATTTCAAATTTTAAAATGTTAGTATATATCACATGTTTATGATATTATGACGATGTAATAGGAGAATATTTAGTGAAACAAGCTGTTATCTTAGCAGGTGGATTTGGCACTCGTTTATCACATGTTGTATCAGATGTTCCTAAACCAATGGCACCTATACAAGACAAGCCCTTTTTAGACTATATAATTACTACTTTGAAACAACAAGGTTTTGATGGCTTTGTTTTTCTGACAGGTTACAAATCAGAAATCATTGAAAACTATTACAAAGATTTAGATAATGTTCATTTTATCAAAGAAGAAACCGCACTCGGTACAGGCGGTGCAATTCTTAACGCTTATGAATATTTAAATGATGATTTTTTTGTAATTAATGGCGATACGTTTTTCGACATTGATTATTCAATTCTTGAAGATTTTGGAAAAGATAAACCGATTACACTTGCCTTAAGATACACAAATAATATTGAAAGATATGGTTTTGTGGATATAGATGAAAGTTTTAGGATTAAATCTTTTATTGAAAAAGGAACTCTTCCTAATAACAAAATTGACGGATATATTAATGGTGGAATTTATTATGTTCATAAATCCGCATTAAAACCATATGCTGATAAATTTAACGGAGAATTTATATCACTTGAAACAGAAATATTCCCAAAACTCTTAGCAGAGCAAATCTTATATGGTTTGCCGCTCGGAGGATGTTTTATAGATATTGGAATTCCTGATGATTATTATAAAGCACAAGATTTAATTCCAAATTGGATAGAGCGTGAGATTAAGCCGGCTTTATTTGTTGATAAAGACGGTACTTTAATTGAAAATACAGAATATCCGCATGGAAAAGATTTTAATATTATAAATGAAACAGTTGATATACTCAAAGAATACTCTGCACAAAATTATCATATAGTAATGGTTACTAATCAAGCAGGAATTGGGAAAGGAAAATTTACTTTCGAGGGAATGCAAGAAGGGTTTGAAGGTATAAAAGAGTTTTATAAATCCAAAGGGGTGGTTTTTGATGATATAGAATACTGTCCTTATCACAAAGATGCTGCGATAAAAGAATACGCTTATGATACACTTCTTAGAAAACCTAATCCCGGGATGATACTACAAGCTTGTGAAAAACTAAGAATATATTTAAAAAATTCAATAATGGTCGGTGACAATAAAGACATTGATAACATCAAACTGCCGTATTTGAGGTGTAATATAATTTAAAAGATATTTAAAAGGAGTTTAAATGGATATTAAAAATTACATTCAAAATTCAATTGATACCAAAACAAAAATTTTAAATAACATAGAAATTTTGTCAACAATTCAACAAATTGCTGATGTCATTGTCGAGGGGTATAAAAATAATAAAAAAGTTTTGACGGCAGGAAATGGCGGCTCAGCAGGGGATGCTCAGCATATTGCAGGTGAGCTTGTCTCAAAATTCTTCTTCGATAGACCAGGCTTAAGTGCATTCTCTCTTGCAACTGATACTTCGATTTTGACAGCAATCGGGAATGATTACGGCTATGAAAAATCCTTCTCAAGACAAATTCAGGCAAACGGTGTTGAAGGAGATACGTTTATCGGAATTTCAACATCAGGAAACTCAAAAAACATAGTTTTAGCACTGCAAGAAGCAAAGAAAAAAGGGTTGGTAACTATTGGTTTAGTTGGTGAAAAAGAATCTGAAATGGATAAATATTGTGATTACATAATTCACGTTCCTTCAACTTCGACTCCTACAATACAAGAATCACACATTATGATAGGGCATATTATTTGTGCATTAGTAGAAGAAGCAATCTTTCAAAAATAGAGGTATAAAATGATAATAAGAGCAAAAGCACCTTTAAGAATTGGTTTAGCAGGCGGTGGAACTGACGTAAGTCCATACTGCGATATTTATGGCGGCTCAATTTTGAATGCATGTATTACGATGTATGCTTATGCAACTATAGAGCCTCGTGATGATGGAAAGATAGAATTTCATTGTGCAGATAGAAATGAAAGAGGAGTTTTTGCCTCAAAAGAACAACTTGAAATTGACGGCAAATTTGATTTATTAAAGGGTGTTTACAATCGCTTAGTCAAAGATTATATTAAAAAGCCTTTGTCTTTTACCCTTACAACCTATGTCGATGCACCCGCGGGAAGCGGTTTGGGTTCATCTTCAACACTTGTTGTTGCAATAGTTAAAGCGTTCCAAGAATGGCAAAACTTACCATTAGGTGAATATGATTTGGCAAATTTGGCTTGGAGTATAGAAAGAGAAGATTTAAAAATGGCAGGCGGAAGGCAAGACCAATATGCTGCAGCTTTTGGCGGATTTAACTTTATGGAATTTAACGGACAAAAAGTTCTCGTAAACCCTCTAAGAATAAAACAAGAATACTTGAATGAGTTGGAATTTAATATACTTCTTTATTACACAGGAACAAGTCGCCTGTCTGCGAAAATAATTGAGAGTCAAGCTGAGAATGCAAAAAATAAAAATGAAAAAGCACTTGATGCGATGCATAAATTAAAACAACATTCTTATGATATGAAAGAAGCATTACTTACGGGACATTTGAACAAAATGGGACAATTATTGAATGACGGCTGGGAATTTAAAAAACAAATGTCATCAGCAATTTCCAATCCTGTAATTGATAATATTTATGAAACGGCAATGAAAGCAGGAGCATCAGGTGGTAAAATATCCGGTGCAGGCGGAGGCGGTTTCTTTATGTTCTATTGCCCTAGTAATACAAGATACCATGTAATTAGTGAATTACAAAAATTAGGTGGGGAATTCAGACGTTTCAGATTTACTAATCTCGGTGCAGAAAGCTGGATTGTAAAATAGTTTTATAACTCGACATAAAAATATACTCTGTCCTCGTTATCTTCAACTTGCAATAAATCACAGCTGTAATTGCCTTCAATATCGATAACTTCAACATCCGCATCGGGATTGCATTTTTTTAATTGTTTAATTAACTCTTCGACTTTCATAAATTATTGCCTCCTTATGCCTTTAAGCCTAATTCTTGAAGTTCGTCTTCATCTAAATCTTCAATTGCTCTGATGTCATCCATTGATACATTGTATTTTTTGCCGTTTTCATCAACACATGTTGCAAATGGGATATGTGCATCGGCATAAACATTTGTCCAAGTATAAAGGATTAAACCTAGTTTTTGAGTATTGAAGTTTACAATCTTTGTTCCAAATAATGTTCTGTCAAAATCTTTTAAATTTTCTACTGTCATAATATGCCGCCTTTCGTTTATTTACATTGACATTAATGCCTCTGAATAGTCATTAATTCAAGTGATTAAAGACTATTCAGTATCATTTCGACACATTAAAGAAGTTCTGAAATATACTTTTTTAAACGCTCGATATCTTTGTCGAATTCTTTTTTTGCATTTGGAGCTTTAGTGTCTCTGTATGGAAGATAATGACAAAGTCCTTCCGGAGTTCTCATTTCTGCATGTGGAATAAAATAAATAACACGCCATTCCAAGTTATCAAGAACTGATGCTCTTGCATAACATTGTCCTCTGTAACTATCCGATTTTAGTTCCAACATAACTTTTAAATTTTTAAATTCATAAATTACACGTCTTGAAATTGATTGATTGCTTGATGCGTAAGTTATATCTTCTATAATTTTTTCTGTTTTTGTTTTTGTTGTTGCCATATTTATATCTCCTTATCTGTCAGCTTTTGTGCCATCGCTAAATACTAATTCATCGATTCTCAAGTCTCCGCTTGAAGAATCCTTACGGTATTTAATACTTTTGAAACCGTTTTCATCGCTGAATGCAAATACTCCACAGCCTTCGAAAGCTATGCCATACTTTTTAGAAATTTTTTCTAATTCATCCATAAATGCTTGATAATTTTTTTCTTCTTTTTCTTCTAAATAAATGCCCATAATGTTGTCCTTTCTTGGTTTTACTAGCATTCACATTAATCGAATAGGTGCAGCGACTATTCAAGTCTATTGCACCTATTTCGTATCATTCAGACACAATTTAAATCTTTGTTACCCTGTCTTCGGGATATGCTGCTCCAAGTGTTGAACCGTTATCCCATTTAATGTGAATTGTTCCGATATCATCAACATACATTACAGTTCCCAAAGTCCCGATAGGCGGTGCTTGTATGTCATTCATTTCAACTAATTTCACTCTTGTTCCTGCCGGATATAAATCTTTTAAAAATTGTATATTTCTCATTTTTCCCGCCTTTTCTATACTAAATACTTTGAAAATACTTTCTTAAAATCTTCTGCTGTTTTGATTTGGAGTTTAACAGCTCTTTCAATATTTTCTTCTTTTAAAATATCTACTCCGAGTGTTTTTCTTATGCGTGAGGATTTCTTACCTTCTATCGGTTGCCATTCTAAAAATCCAAGTTCCTCTTCAATTTCAACTTTGTGTTCCAATAATTTTTCAAAAATTGTCTGGTCGTTGTTAATAAAAATTTCAGTTGCGACATATCCTAATTTTGTATTTACTGTTTGCATTATTTGAACCCCACGTTTACCCATAGGCAAATATTGAAAATGTTGTGGCTTTGGATTGACTTGCATTTCGCTTTGTAATTCATCACAAATTTCGAAATATTTTTCCCAGTATTCTTTTTGAAATATTTTCGCAGGGGTATTTTCGTTTCTTGTATAACTTTTTTTATCGTTTAATTCGGGTTTCAAAAGGCATTCAAAGCCCATTTTATCCCCATTCAAAAAGGCTTTAAAAATAAATATTTTAATGCCTTTAATCGCAAAATGATTTAATGCTTTTGCTGCCGTTACCAATTCTTCTTTCTCTGAAGTTACATACCAAACGATAAACGGAGCTTTATTTAGATTTAAACTCTCAATTTCATTCAAGAGCGAAACCATTGTTTCCATTTTCTGTGTTAAATCACAAATGGATACAACGGTTTGTCCATCAGCTTTTGGATAACTTGCTAATGTTGAAGTTACAATTGGCGGATAATAATCTGCCATAAACTCTTCAAAATTTTTCTTACTTTTTAATGCTTCTTCAGGTGTAATTGTTGTCATAATGACCTCCTTTAATTAAGTACAGTCATATTCATCACTCGACTATTGCTGAATTTAAAGTCTATTTCGATTATTTCGTATCATTCAGACACAATTACCAATCTTTTCCGTCAAGTCCACGATTGTT
>CALUVP010000063.1 GCA_944324215.1 Candidatus Gastranaerophilales bacterium
TAGCCCAGTATTTTTTATCTTCATCACTTGTAGCGTTTCTAAACCCGGCAATAGCATATCTCATATCACCTTTGGTAAATTCGGCATTATCAGCCATACTTCCGTCATCATTCCATTTAGCATCAAAGTCTTCTTTTTTTGTTCTCTGGAATTTTTTACCATCAGCTCTGTCAAGATCAATTTCATTTACTGAAGCTTCTAATTTTGCTTTTTTCTTTTCAAGTTTTCTTATTTCTTCTTGTATTTCTTTTTCCTTAGCTTCTATTGCGTCAGCTTTTTGCTTTTCGTGCCATTTGACACTGCCTTCAACAGTAGCATCACCATTGTATTTATCGGCTTTTTTCTGTAGTTCGTCTATCTTTAAATCATCAATTTGCTTCTGTATATTCTTTTTTTCTTCATCTGTTGTTGCCTGTGCAAGCTTAGTTTTTAATTCTCCTTCACGCGTTTTTGCTTCTTTTAAATTCGTGTTAGCAGTTGTTTGTTCACTTTTTGCAGTGTCTATATTATCATCATATTTTTTATCAATTTCTTTTGCCGGATCTAAATTTTTTAAATCCGCAATCTGTTCATCAATTTTTTCTATTTCAGCTTTATTCTCTTTATATTCCGCTTTTTTCTCACGTTTTTCAGAAACAGTATGATTAATTGCCTGTCCCGCAACACCAAGGAGGGCGCTTGCAACACCATAACCTGCCATAGCATCATAGTTTACTTCGCCGAAACAGTTAGTAAATATACCGCAGCCTCCGAATCCGCCGCCGAAAATGCCGCCTAAACTGCTGCCGTTAAGCATTCCCATAAGCGGGTTTCCAAACATATTCATATTGTATCCGGAGATAAGTGTCATTTTTTATACGTCCCATCTTAGTCTTACAAATATGTAAAGTATATATAAAATATCTAATTTCAGATTTTCTATATTATGTTACAAAACTTAATATTTGGTTTGTGATTATTCTAGGTGAATTCAAGAAGTTTTACAACACTATAAAGACGAAGAATTATTTATTCTTAAATGCCTTCTCTTAATCCTTTGATATTTTTTTCAACAAATACTCGTATTTTTCAGGAGGAATGTTTCTGCCTTAAATCGTGCCTTAGTAAGAAGGCTGTTATTATGTTGTAGAAGATTTAGTTACATGACAAAAATGACTTAAAGTATTTTACAGTTTTATCTATTCCTTCATAAATATTAATTTTAGGTTGCCAATTTAATTTTTCTCTTGCCAGTGTAATATCAGGCTGTCGTTTTGTTGGATCGTCTTTCGGGAGGGTTGTATGTATTATTTTTGATTTTGAGTTGGTAATTTTTATTATCAATTTGGCAAAATCTAATATTGTTCGTTCACTCGGATTTCCTAAATTGATAGGTCCAATCAGGTCAGAATTCATCATTTTTATTAGACCGTCTACTAAGTCATCTACGTAACAAAAAGAACGAGTTTGAGTTCCATCTCCATAGATTGTTATATTTTCATTTTTTAAAGCTTGTATAATAAAATTTGAAACAACTCTTCCATCATCAGGAGACATATTAGGACCGTATGTATTAAAAATTCTGACAATTTTAGTGTCAATGCCCTCCATACGATGATAGTCCATCATAAGAGTTTCCGCACATCTTTTTCCTTCATCATAACAGCTTCTTATTCCGATTGGGTTAACATTTCCCCAGTAATTTTCAATTTGGGGGTGTACTTGAGGGTCTCCATATACTTCACTGGTGGAGGCTTGTAAAATCTTAGCATTATTTTGCTTTGCTAAGTCCAGCATATTCATAACACCTAAAACTGACGTTTTCATCGTTTTTATCGGGTCATATTGGTAATGCGGAGGACTTGCTGGACAGGCCAAATTATATATTTCATCAACTTCTATATCAATTGGGTTTATTATATCGTGTTCGATGAGTCGAAAATTAGGATTTTGAATAAATTGTTCTATATTTTTATGTCTGCCTGTAAAAAAATTATCTATACAAATTACAATATTATTCTCATCCAGTAACCTTTTGCATAAATGAGAGCCAATAAATCCTGCTCCGCCTGTAACTAATATTTTTTTCATACATTTACCTTTCAAGAGGTGCTCCGATTCTGTGTACTCTGATAAAGTTGGTTCTTCCGGTGATAAGTTTCGGAATAGAGCCGATAATTATGATCCTTTCGCCTTTCTTGAAATCAGTTTTGCAAAGAATATATTCGTCAATTTTAGCTAATAAATCTGCGTCTAATACTGTGTCCCAGCTTTTGCAATCTGAGAAAATATCCCAATAAAGATTTAATCTTCGACAAGTGGATTCCAAATCAGAAATTGCAATAATAGGAACGGTCGGTCTGAGTTTAGACAATAACCTCGGGGTATATCCTGTATGTGTGAATGCCATAATTGCTTTTGCGTGTAGATCTTCTGCCATTTTTACGGCTGCATTTGAAATCGCTTGCGGAGATAATTCATACTTATCATTCATTTCTAAATCTAGATTTGATAAACAGAAGTTACAATCCTCAACGTTAGAAGCAATTTTTCTCATCATTCTGACAGCATCTACAGGGTGTTTCCCCATAGCAGTTTCGCCTGAAAGCATTATGGCGTCTGTACCATCAAGAATAGCATTTGCAACGTCACTTGCTTCTGCTCTTGTAGGAATCGGATTTTCAATCATTGATTCAAGCATTTGGGTTGCTACTATACAAACTTTTCTTTCTCTTATTGTTTGATCTACTATGTATTTTTGAACAATAGGAACTTCTTCCGGTGACATTTCTATACCCAGATCTCCTCTTGCAACCATAATTCCGTCTGCGACTTTAAGAATTTCCTCCAGCTTTTCAACAGCCTGCGGCTTTTCAATTTTTGCAATAACAGGAATATTGCCGCCAAAGTCTTTAATGTATTTTTTTGCAAGTTCTATATCTCGGGCTTCTCTTACAAAAGATAGTGCAACATAGTCTGCATCATATTCTACCGCAAATCTGATAAACTCAACATCTCTTTCCGTTACTGCACTCAAGCTTGCAGTAGAGCCCGGAAGGTTAATACCTTTTCTCGGTTTAATAACATGACCATAAAGAACTTTTGCATGAACCTGATGATTTTTTACTTCAATAACCTGTAAACCTACATTACCATCATCAAGTAAAACCTTGTCTCCAGGTTTAACATCATCTGCGATTCCTTCGTAATCAACAGGAATTATAGCCGGATTATTAATATCGTCAGTTGCTTCTAAGACAATTTCCTGTCCTTCTTTAATTTCAACGGGCTCTTTAATATTTCCGACTCTGATTTTCGGCCCCTGTAAGTCAACTAAGATTGGAATAAATT
>CALUVP010000064.1 GCA_944324215.1 Candidatus Gastranaerophilales bacterium
ACTGTCAGAGGGCATTCCGTACGGCGTTTCAACCTTTACTTCTTTTATATCTTCCATAAACTTGTAGAATCCAGAACCGCCAAAAACGCCAATGTCTGCTAATTTTTCCATATATCTTAATCCTTTCCTTGCTTGCAGATTCTATTTTAACATGAACAAATTTTTAACAAAAGTATATATTCACTACCATGATTAATAGTGTTTGTACTATAATTTTCATGTAATTTGTAAAAGAAAGGAAGAGACTCATGAACGTTTTAGACAAAATCATGAAACCAAAATCAATAGCTGTTATAGGAGCTTCAACCAAAGAACACACAATTGGTTCTGATATTATGAAGCGATTACAAGAATACAATTTTAACGGAAAAATTTATCCTGTTAACCCGAAGGGTGGAATTATTGAAGGACTTCAGGCTTATACTTCAGTTCTTGAAGTTCCGGGTGAAGTAGATTTGGCTATTATCGTTGTTAATGCTAAATTTGTTCTTTCAACAATTGACCAGTGCCACGAAAAGGGTATCAAAGGTTTATGTATAATCACGGCAGGCTTCAAAGAAACAGGTAAAGAAGGTGCTGAACTTGAAAAGCAATTATTAGAAAAAGTTAGAGAATACGGTATGAGATGCGTTGGGCCTAACTGCTTAGGCGTAGTTAACACTCACCCTGATATCAGAATGGACGGCTGCTTTGCAGAATCTCTTCCTGAGAGAGGAAATATCGGTTTTGTTTCTCAATCAGGTGCTTTAGGCGGCGGTATTCTAAACATCCTTAAAGACCTTAACCTCGGTTTCGCTCAATTCATTTCAATCGGAAACCAGGCTGATGTTAACGCTGAAACAGCTCTTGAGTACTGGGAAAATGATTCTGACGTAGAACAAATTCTTCTTTATATGGAATCAATCCAAAATCCGGCTAACTTCAGAAAACTTGCTTCAAGAATTTCTAAGAAAAAACCTATTTTGGCACTTAAAGCAGGACGTTCCGCAGCAGGTGCAAGTGCAGCATCTTCTCACACGGGTTCTTTGGCAGGTGCAGATAAAGCTGCAAACGCACTTTTGCAACAATCAGGTGTTATAAGAGAATATTCTTTAAAAGACTTGTTTGCAACGGCTAAGGTTTTTGCTAACTGCCCGATTCCGAAAGGCGACAGAGTTGCTATTATCACTAACTCAGGCGGTCCCGGTATTATGGCAACGGATGCTGTTTGCGAACACGGTATGCAAATTGCTAAATTGACAGATGCTACAAAAGAAAAACTAAGAAGTTTCTTACCGGCAGCGGCTTCTGTTAAAAACCCTGTCGATATGATTGCTTCTGCTCCTATTGAGCACTACAAGCAAACATTAGAAACTGTTATTGCTGATGAAAACGTAGATATGATTATTACAATCTATCTTCCGTTCTTAGGCTTGAAAGATATTGATGTAGCTAAAGCTCTTATGGAAATTAAGGCTGAACATCCTGAAAAACCTGTTATCGGCGTATTTATGACTAAGAGCGAATTCTTTGCTAAATTGTCTGATATGGATGTTAACATCCCGTTCTTTATGTATGCTGAAGAAGCTGCTGACGGCTTGAACAGATTAAATCAACAAAGATTATGGATGGAAAGATCAGAAGGTAAAATTCCTACATACGATGTTGACTTTAAGCGTGCTCAAGAAATTATTGCAAAATCTGTTAACGAAGGCAGAGATCAACTTACAACAAGAGAATCTATTGATGTGTTAGACGCATACGGCATCAGGGTTTGCAAATCCGGTTTTGCAAAAACTGAAGATGAAGCTGTAACAATTGCTGATTCTATCGGATATCCTGTTGTTATGAAAATGACTTCTAAAACAACTTCTCACAAAACTGATGTTGGCGGTGTAAGAGTTAATATCCAATCTGCCGAACAATTGAGAAGTGAATATCAAGACCTTATTGCTAAGCTTAAAGAAAAAGGACTTCTGGAAGGCTTGGAAGGTGTTATCATCCAAGAGATGGTAAAAGGCAACAGAGAAATGGTTTGCGGTATTGCAACAGATCCTCAATACGGTCCGATGATGATGTTCGGTTTAGGCGGTGTATTTATTGAAGTTATGAAAGACGTAACATTCAGAATTGCACCTTTGACAGATGTTGATGCTAAAGAAATGATTAAATCAGTAAAGGCATACAAGTTATTGGAAGGTGCAAGAGGTACTAAGCCTGCCCAGATGGGACAAATTGAAGAAACATTGTTGAGATTATCTCAACTCGTTAACGATTTCAAATTTATCGATGAATTGGATATCAACCCGTTGTTGATTTCTGAAAAAACGGGTGAAGGCATCGCGGTAGACGGACGTATCAAAGTAAGAATGGCAGAAGCCCAAGAAGCTCTCGGCTATCATTGCAAAGACGGCGTTTGTACTTGCTCTATATAAAATATGATTAATAAAAAAGGAGCCGCAGCAATTGCTGCGGCTCCTTTTTTATTTGAAGTTTTATTTGATGCGGTAAATCTTTGATTTACCGCATCTTACAATCTAACGTTTTTATAAATTT
>CALUVP010000065.1 GCA_944324215.1 Candidatus Gastranaerophilales bacterium
GTCTAACTGCTTTTATCATTGTTTTTTGCTCCTTATTATAATTTTAACGTGTTACTTAGCTCTTGCGAGCCTGTTTTTATACTTTTGCAAATGTGAATTTTTACGGGACAGCTAGAAATTTTGGTCAATTGTTATTCAGAGTTCACCGTATGTTGTTTTATATATTCCTGAATGTAATCCGAATCAAACTTAAGTCCTCCGAGTTTGATATAGTTTATTCTTTTTTGATGTACCCACCTATATAGTGTTGATTCCGATATTTTCAGCACTTCTGCTGTCTCTTTTACTGTTAATAACATTTTTACCTTCTTTCGTAATTTGTAGTAATTATTAACGTAATTATAAAAATATTGTTATAACTGCGTTTTAAGTGTTTTTAATTTTTTATTACGAAATTACGAAAAATTTTATTAAAAATTTTGTAATATCGTAATTTCGTAGTTTTTAGTCTGAAAGTATTGTTATATAAGCGTTTGGTTAATTACGATAAAATTACGCTTAAATTACTTCTCCTGCCCTGTCTTGCGAATATTGCGTTTGAGTCTTTTTATCCCTCTGATGTTCTTGCTCACTCAGTTCTTCCTGATACTTTTGCAATTCATTAAGGACATAAAGCAGTTTTGCATTGTCTTCCGGTACTTTAATAATTAATGCTCTTGGAGAATGGCCTTTTCTAAAGTATTTATTATTGTATTCAATGTAGGGTTCTTTTGTAGCTTGAGTTCTAATGTCTTTTGCACTCGGTATTGGAACTCCGGTTTCTTCTGATTGTTTGAATTCTTTGCTAAATAGCGGATGTACACCATCAACATATATTGAAATCTCATTCTTTTTAGGATTAAAAATATATTCGCTGCCGTACTGAATCTTATTGCTTCTAGCAAGTATCAAAAATATTGCCATAAATTTTTCAAAACAATCTTCGGTATGTGTAATGTCTTGATATGACTTGATGTAACTTTCAAGACTTTGGTTTAGTGTTTGTATTTCTTTTCCACCTTTAAAGTCTTTACTGAAGTTGGCTACCTGATACAAAATATCCATTCCGCACATAGCAATAGCAATGTTATTAACACATCTTAAGTCAAGATTCGAGTTGTTTTTCAGTACAATTTTTGTGTTATTATCTAACATTTTCAGAATAGAGTCTTTATCCGGATACCATTTTAATATTTTCGGCAGAACACAAGAAAGGTACTTTTCTCGGATTTGATTTATTTTGCTCGCTTCTTCAGGGCAGAAATCCTTTTTATAAAATTCGGTATACATTAGCCTTGTTGCAGTTTGCGGATTGTGGTGTGCTCTATCATTACTTGCAAAATTCAATGTTGCATTAACTGCACGAACATCCTGTTCTTTGCCATAACCTGTCATTCTTTTTCTAGAATTTCTGTCATACACGGCTTTAGTTGTAGGTTCAAAATTCTTGCGCATGTAACCTTCTACTTCAGCATACAGGATAGGAATATTTTTATAGTATTCCATATTGTGCAATAAGTTCATAGCAGTATCATTGCCACTACTTAAAAATCTCGTGTTGAATCCAAATAAATAAGCTATAGTAATTAACAAATTGCTTTTACCACTTGCTGCTTCACCGTACATGAAGTTTACGGGGAATCCCATTGTTTTACTAAAAATAATATCTACGAATGGACTCATAATGGCAGTACCCAAAGTTAAAAGCGGCTCAACCTTATTACCGTATGTGCGAATTGTGTTAACAAATACACACTTTGCAACAAGTTCTTCTATTGAGGTTGATGTTGCTGAAAACTCTTTTATAAGTTCATCATTCTTGTTTTGTTCAACAAATTCTGAATAAGATATTTCTGGAATATAAAGCTCGGGAGCATACATATCCCTATCGGTTTTTAACGTAAATGAGTTATTGTAATCAAGTTGAATTATGCCTTTTGAATTTGCCTTTGGAATTAATATATTTCCGTTTTTTAAGTCAACCGCTGCATTTTTATATATCCAAAAAGGATTGTCATTATGAAATATTAAAGAAGGATTTTTGAAAATATTCAGTTCTTCCGGTATATTGCTTAATTCATCAAGCAGAATATTTTTAAGTTCAGTATCTTTTAAGCAATGCAGATGAATCCCACCTTCTTTTAATACATCGTGCAGATTTTTTAAATCCAATAATTCTTTTTGAGATAAAATTATCGGCTTTGTTGTTTTGTTTCCAATATTTGTAACAATTTCCAATTGATATTCCTGATGATTTTCAAAACTATAAGTATTCAGTACAACCGTTTTTGTTACATTTAAAGTAAAGTTTGATTTCTTCACAAATGTTAATTGACCAGGACCTGCATCTGAATTTGGGTCATATTTTACATAGTAATAACAACCTTTATAAGGATATATTCCCCTTTCAAAGAACTCCATTATTGCCTTATGTTCTGGTTTTACATCAACTGTAATTGGCATATCAAGCTTAATGTTTGTTCTTCTAAGATACAATTTTAAAATAGAATTTGGCGAGAGTTTAATACTATCTTCCACAATATTTTCAGAGATTCCGTGTTCTTGAATATATTTATGTAAATCTGTAAAATCATTGATATAACAACGAATTCCATTCAGTTTACCTAGATTGAGAGTATGAAATACTAACGGAATTTCCTGTTCTATTTTTTGTGCAGCTTTTTTCCCAGGACTATCATTATCCATGCATATTATTATTTTTTCGAATTTACTCAGATATTCAATATGAGGTTTAAGTACTTTTGCAGTATTACCTTCTCCATTAGAATTCGTCAATATCTGGTAGGAATCTTGTAAGTTAAACTTTTTTAAATAATCATAAGCAGCATATCCATCCTTATACCCAGCACAGATTAAAGCATTTTTCGGATTTTTAGGATTATTTATTTTGGATAAACACTTTTCAGGAGCATCTGCATATCCTTTTGTTTTAGTTAAAAATTTAAATTTTCCCTTATTATTCTCAGGAACACGGATTTCGTAACCTGTAATAGTGCCGTCAAGTGCAGTCATTGGCAGCATATAAACATCATTTTCTTTATCATATCCAATAGAACACTCTTTTATAGTTTCATCAGTTATACCAATATTTTCTTTTACAAGTTTTAATCTATCTTTATTTTTAAGTAAATCAGCATTGTAGTTTTTGAAATTATTTTTATCATACTTAGCATTATTTACTTTTTGGTATATTTCTTTTTTGACTTTTTGGGAATCAACAATTTCCTGTGCTAATCGTTTTCCGTGCTCATTATCAATACAAGCCCCACAGAAAAATCCCTTTGTAGGATTGAAATGTAGATTATCACCTTTTGTGTCTCCGCCTTCTGCTCTACAATATCCGCAGGGCCCTTGATATTGATTTGTACCTGTCTTTTTGAGAGGGTACCCATTGGCCCTCTCAACCTCATCGATTGTAAATTCTCCGTTACTATAGTAATTCATTATTATCTCCTTCTGATTTTTCTAATTCATCTTCCAATCTTGCTTCTAAATATTCACCAAAATCCTTGTAATCCGAGTACTGTTTTACCATCTCTGCTTCAAGTTCTATTGCGTGTGTATCGTCATAATTGCTATTTGGTCTTGAACTGCACATAATATCATGGGTTTCCGGGTTAAAAATTAACGTTCCAAAATCTAAGTCTAAGTCCTTTACATTTTCTAAACCCTTTTTGCAAATTACTTTTTCTAATTCTTCTAGTGCTTCTTGTCTGCAATACGGGCAACTGAAATACACAAGATTGTTGTAAATGTCTACCCTAGGTTGTTGGTCTAAAAAATCTACCAAATTTTCTGTAGTTAACACATTTCTAAACTTAGCCATAATTTTCTCCTTTTCTTTTGGCATCGCTACTAACTCGTAAAATTTTACGAACATCTCTTTATACAAATTTCAATGTGAGGAATCTGTGCTTGAACTCGTGATTTTATTTCCACGAGGTTATAACATAATCTGCAGGGATAACTGAAAGATTTATTCTATACCCAAATTCCTCTTTTATGATAATGTCTTCTTTGATACCAGCTTTTCTGAAAGCTTTACGAATTTCATAAATAATATGCCTTTCATACTCAGTTGCAGTTCCGCTTTCTTTATCGATAGGGCATACAATATGAGCTTTGTATACATTTTCTGCGAGTTTCCAAAGAACTTCATATGGAGTAAGCGTTAAAGGGACTTCTATTCCTTTGTAAATGCACACTCTAACATTCTCTGTCCAGCGCAAGTACAAAGCCTTCTTAATTACATACTCCATGCCAAA
>CALUVP010000066.1 GCA_944324215.1 Candidatus Gastranaerophilales bacterium
GCCATAACATTCTCTGTACACCCATCAATTTGTAATTTGTTTCTATCAATAATTACTATAAGGTTATCTAATTTCCTGTTTGCAGCTTGCATAAAAGCTTCCCAGCAAGAACCTTCCTGTAACTCTCCATCTCCTGTATAAACAACAACATTAGCCGGATTATTTTTTAACTTTAATCCCAAAGCCATTCCACATCCTATGGATAGCCCCTGACCTAAAGAGCCTGTTGATGTTTCTACTCCCGGAAGATACTTTTTAGCCGGATGCCCTTGTAATCTGGAATTAATCTTTCTAAAGGTCATCAATTCTTCTTCAGGGATAATATCTTTCATTGCAAGAATAGAATATAAAAGGGGGGAAGCGTGGCCCTTTGACAGAATAAATCTATCCCTATTTTCAAAATCGGGAGAATTATTCCATTCTTTTGGAATATTAAGAGATTTTTTATATAAAACTGTCAAAATATCAGCTCCAGAAAGAGATCCGCCTGGGTGGCCTGATTTGGAATTATGAACCATTTTTACAATGTTTCTTCTAACAATATTTGCAGTTTCTTTTAACTCTTTTTTTTCTATTTCTGTTAACATCTTAACCTCTTAAATTTTGTCTTTATAGCTAAGAACCTTAATTAAAAATAATGGTATTGCAGGAAAAATTCTCTTAAATCTGGAAGGTTGCATAATTGTTCTATATAGCCATTCCAAACACAATACTTGAAAAATCTTTGGAGCTCTCTTTACTGTTCCAGACCAAACGTCTAAGCTCCCCCCGATACCAACCATAAGAGCAGGATTGAGTTCTTTTTTTGCTTCATATATAAATTTTTCTTGTTTAGGAGCACCGAGAGCGACTAAAATTAATTTAGGTGAATATTTTTTTAAATCTTCATAAATCTCAGAATTATTGTCAAAATAGCCGTTATGGTAATATACAATATTGAGTCCGCTTATTTCATTTTCTAAATTTTTAACTGCTTTTGTTATAACATCTTCTTTTGCTCCAATGATAGCAACAGGAATATTACTAAGAGCTGCTTCTTGTAGTAATCTTTTAGCAAAATCCACTCCTGGAATTCTTTCAGCGCTTTTCCCTGTTAGCTTAAGCCCCAATGTTACTCCAACTCCATCGGGAATTACCATTTCTGCTTCTCTAATAATATTTTCAAAATATGAATCAGCTTCAGCAGCTTGGAACATCTCAGGATTAATAGTGATTACTTGCGCAACTTTATCTCCATCAATTAAGTTCTTAGCTTTTGTAATGGCTTCATCAAATGAATAATTATCAATTTTAAATCCCAATAAATCTACACTCATATTCTTATTATACCTAAAAATATAATTTAGGTAAAATTATATGAACAATTATACATCTTGTATCGTTTAACATTATGTGATTAAATAAAACGACAAAGAGAGAAAGGAGTTTAATATGAAAAAAATCTTAACATTAATGGCTATTGTTGCACTAACAGGATCAATAGCTGCAAATGCTGCGGAATCCAGATTGGAAAACTTTGTTAACAAACAGTTATCCCCAGTAACTCAAAAAGAAAAAGAGCTAAATGCTAAGATGGAAGCTCAACAAAAGGCAAATGAAGCAAAACAAGCTGAATTAAAGAAACAACAAGAAGAACGTCAGGCTGCAAGAGAAAAACAAAAACAAGAAGCTCAAGCAAGACGTCAAGCAACAAAGGACGCTATCCAAGCTGAAAAAGATTACTGGAATTCACTAATTAAAAAATAAAGGAAGGTAATATGAAAAAGATTCTTACTACTTTAATTGCCATAGTGTTAACTTCTTCTATAGCAGTTAATGCAGCAGAGTCAAGGGTTCAACATTGGGTAGATCATTTGCTGGCTCCGATTACTAAAAAAGAAAAAGTGTACAATGATAAACAAGCTGAGGCGCAGAAGGCCCAAAAAGCTAGACAAGCTCAATTAAAGAAACAGCAAAAGGAGCGCCAAAAGGCTTACGAAAAAAAGAAAAAAGACAGGGAAAAAGCTTATAAAAAGCAACAAAAAGAAAGGGAAAAAGCTTTAAGGGAAGCTCAAAAACGAAGAGATGACAGGAATAAAGCTATTCGTGATGAGGCGAATTTCTGGAAATCACTTTTTCATAGAAAATAATAAAGTCTTGTAGGGAAGTTTATAACTTCCCTATTTTTTGGTATAATTAGGGCATGATTGATAGATATTCAAGAAAAGAAATAAAGAAAATTTGGGACTTAAATACTAAGTTTGATTATTACCTGAGAGTAGAACTTGCTGTATGTGAAGCTTATTCTAAGCTGGGAGTGATTCCTACTCAAGCATTAGCAGAAATAAAACAAAAAGCGGGGTTTTCTCTTGAGCGTATTGAAGAAATAGAAAGAGAAGTTAAACATGATGTGATAGCATTTTTGACTTCTGTTAATGAAAATGTTGGTAAAGATAACGCGAAGTATATACATATGGGACTTACAAGTTCTGACGTTATTGATACTGCATTTGCTCTTCAAATTGTTGATAGTTCGACTATTATTATGAAAGAGCTTGATAGTTTAGTAAATGTTATAAGAGAAAAAGCTTTCAAATATAAAAATACTGTTTGCATAGGGCGTTCTCATGGGGTGCATGCTGAAGTTATGACCTTTGGTTTTAAATTGTTAAATTGGTTAGATGGCTTGGAACGTGCTAAAGAAAGTTTTAAATTTGCACTTGATGAAATTTCAGTAGGGCAAATATCCGGTCCTGTTGGAACATATAGTAATATACCTGTGGAGATAGAGCCTTTAACTTGTGATATTTTGGGATTAAAACCTGCTAAAATTTCGACTCAAATAATATCAAGAGACAGGCATGCAAAGTTTATGTCATCTCTTGCTGTTTTGGCTAGTTTAATAGAGCAGTATGCAACAGAGATAAGACATTTGCAAAAAACAGAAGTAAGAGAGGTAGAAGAAGGATTTGGAGCAAATCAGAAAGGGTCTTCTGCGATGCCTCATAAGAAAAACCCTGTTTTATGTGAAAATTTGTGTGGTCTAGCTCGTGTTGTTCGGTCTAATCTGACTGCTGCTTTAGAAAATATAAATCTCTGGCATGAAAGAGATATTTCACACAGTTCTGCAGAAAGAATTATTTTTCCGGATTCACTCATACTTATAGACTTTATGCTTCATAGATTTAGAGGCGTGGTGGAAAATCTTGTAGTTCACGAAGATAATATGCTAAAAAATACAAAGCTTTATGGTGGAGTTGTTTTTTCTCAAAAAGTATTATTAAAACTGGTAGAAGAAAAGGGTTACTCAAGAGAGGTTGCATATAGAATCGTACAAAAACACGCTCTTAATGCGTTAAGTGGCGGTAATTTTAAAGATGGCTTGAGATCTGAAAACATCCTTTCTGATGCTGAGTTAGAAGAATGCTTTGATGTTAAGGATTATTTGAAAAATATTGATAAAATCTTTCAAAGATTTTATGCTTTATAACTAAACAAGCAAAAAAAAGAGTCTCAATGACTCTAAAAACTTTAATGTGTGAAGTGTAGTATATATGTGTATGTGTTTTAAGCGTTATTAATATCCTTATATATATAAAGTATTTTTATGTTACATAATTGATATGCAGTAATAAAAATGTAACAAATCTTAATAATTATTTATTAAAAATGTTGTATCCGTTGTAGTGGTAAATGAGTTTTTATTTTATGGATAAAATGTAAATATTTGTAAATTTTTTATTAAAATGATTAAAGTTTTTATAAAAAATGCCGTTATAGGAATTATAAGAAGAACAGTTAATCAAAATCATTACATCGAAAGGAGTATTTTATATGTATGCAATGTGGCCCGGATGTTATAGTTTCAGAGATGAAATAAAAATTATGGCTCTTTGGATGAAAGAATGGTTGGATTCTCTGATTTTAAAGATTTATGAACTTGATAGAATATTACATAGTTAATATTCTTGGGTATAATTTCTCTCTTTCTCTCGTGAAAAATTTTAGCTTGCAATGTATATTGCAAGCTTTTGTTTTATTTAAATAAGAGCTTTTAAAAATCTTTACTTTTAACTTTGATTTTGCTAGAATTTTGTTAAGACTTGGGGGCGAGAGCCTTTTAAATAATGAAGCGAGTATTATTTTTTATAACACTATTTATAATGTTTTTTTTGCAGAGTTTTGCGGGGGTCTATGCAGAACCGTCAAAGGTGATGTCTTTACACTACGATGATTCCTCTTCTGTTGTGTTTTTAAATATAATGGAATCTCAAGAAGGTTTGCAGAAAAACTTAAAATTTTCAAAGCTTGAAAATCCAAATAGGATATATTTTGATATAGAAAATGCGGTTTTAATTGGAGAAAAACAACAGCTTGTATTTGACAAATCTCAAATTAAAGAAATCAGATTATCTCAATTTACTACTGATCCAGATGTTGTTCGAGGTGTAATTACTTTTGAAGAGGGATTTGATACTTCTAAAGTAAAATTATTGAATATAAATGGAAATATTCTTATCAAATGTTCTGTAATTTCTCTGAAGAATGATTATTTTAATCCGGTATATGATGAAACTTCGCCGAATCTTCCGTATTCAAGTGTTGTTGTAAATTCTCAAATTGTACAAAAAGTTGCAATACCACAGGCTTCGACAATAAAAGCTCCGAACAATGTTGTAGCTGATATACAAAAGGCTTTTGAAAGTTCCATATTAAGCAATTCGGACGGTAAATCTTATGATTCTGTTGTTTCAGTTGATTTATCCTCAGATTTGAAATTAAGGACTAAGTATTTTATAAATGGTTACTATGTGAAAAATGGTGGTTTATTAGTAAACGGGTCTGGGCAAATAACTGCATCCAAGATGTTTTATTTGGATAATCCAAAACGTATAGTAATAGATTTAGCTAACTCTTTTGTGGACAAAAACATCAGAAATAAGGAAATAAAAATTTGTCCTGATGGTTCTTGTAAAGATATTGCTAAAATAGGACAATTTGAGTATAACAAAGCAAGGGTTGTAGTAACAAGCGATAATGCCGAAAAATATATACCAGTGTTTTCTGCAGATTCTCAATCAATGTTTTTTATAAATGCAGATAAGCTAAAACATACGGAATTATCAAGTAACGTTTCAAATTTAACAAAAGCTTATGTAAGAAAAATTGATAATAAAACAAATGAACTTATACTATCATTTACAGAACCTGTTGTTCATTCAATATTGAGAAATGATAACTCATTGAACATGTATTTATTCAATGTAAAAAGCTACAACGAGATGGATTTAATTAAGACATTACAGAATAGCTACTATAAAGATTTTACATTATCATTACTACCTCAGATAGGAATAAGGGCGACAACGAAAATCAATAAAGATGATGTTGTAAAAATAGATCAGAGTATTGATGGAAAAGCTATAAGATTGACGATTAAAAAAGGATTAGAAAGCGCTTCTGTTTCTGAAACTCCTGTTATAACTGCTAAAAAGACTGCTATAAAAGGAAAGGTTGTTTTGGATGCTGGACATGGTGGAAGTGATTATGGTGCTATAAGAGAGGGGATTAATGAAAAAGATATAACCCTTGATATTACTCAAAGAGTAGCTTCTATTTTGAAATCAAAGGGGTATAAAGTAGCTTTGACAAGGTCTGATGATACTTATGTATCGTTACAGGACAGAGTTGATTTTTCAGAAAATGAAACTCCTGAAATATTTGTAAGTATTCACGTAAATTCTGCAGTAGCGACAGAACCAAAGGGTATAGAAACTCATTATTATCATGATTATAGTAAAGAGTTAGCTAATGTTGTACATACACACCTAATGAAAGAGATTGATACAAAAGACAGAGGCTTGGTTAAGTCAAAATTTTATGTTATAAATCATACTACAGTGCCAGCAATTCTAGTTGAAACCGGATTTATATCAAATGCAGAGGAGCGTTCAGAATTGGTTGCTGAAACAAGGAAGAAAAAGACTGCAAAAGCAATAGCTGAGGGTATAATTGAATACATTAAATCACAACAATCTAAATAGTAAGCCTGTCGGCTTTTTTGATTCCGGAGTAGGGGGACTCTCGGTTTATGCTCGTTTTAAAAAGATATTACCCAAAGAAGATTGCTTGTATTTTGGTGATTTGGCGAATATGCCATACGGAAATAAAACCAAAGGTGAGTTAGTAGGTTTTGCCAGAAATATACTTGATTTTTATAAAGAAAGAGATGTAAAAGCAGTTGTGATAGCTTGTAATACATCTTCAGCGCAGGCTTATGAGGCCGTAAAAGAAGATTATAATTTTAAAATATATCCTATAATACAGTCTTGTGCAAAGGTGATTGCATCAGCTAATTATGAAAGAGTTGGTGTTTTTGCAACTGAAGCTACTGTTAAGTCTGGTGTGTATACAAAAGAACTTAAAAAACATAAATCCGGTATTTACGTAAAGGAGTTAGCTTGTCCGCATTGGGTTCCTATTGTAGAAAATAACTTGTATACTAATAGTGAAGCTATTGAAGATGTAAGAGTTCAAGTAGAAAAAATGCAGGAATTTTTACCTGATAAAATTATACTCGGGTGTACACATTATCCTTACCTAATCTCTATGTTGAAACAATTTGCACCAGAAGAACTGTTTATTGATCCTGCAGAAATTTTTGTTAACTATATAAAATCTGACCTAGAAAAACAAGGCCTGTTAAATGAATCGGGTGGGACTGAGAAATTTTTTGTTAGTGCAAATCCTGAAAGCTTTAAAACGCATGCAAAAATTTTCTACGACATTAAGAACTTACCGATTTGTGTGTAGAATTTTAAGGAATTATGCTCTGGAAAATACTTCAACATTAATATCATCAAAAGTATTTTCAAAGAAGTACGCAGAAGATGCTACCATAGAAGCGTTATCTGTGCAGTATTTCATAATAGGAGCATAAACATCATAACCATCATTTTTGAGGTCGAAAATTTTTCTCCTTATTTCAGAATTGGCTGCTACACCACCAGCTAAAACAACCTGTTTATACCCAGTTTCAATTAATGCGTTTTTAACTTTTTTTAGTAGCGTAGAAGAAACACATTCTTGGAAGCTTGCGCAAATATCATTTACAGGCATCTCTTTTCCGTCGAAACTTTTTACCAGTCTAAGAACAGCAGTTTTAAGACCGCTAAAACTGAAATCGTATCCTCCGACCTTTGCTTCAGGAAGTTTAAATGCATGTGGATTTCCTTCTTGAGCAAGTTTATCAAGTTTAGGTCCCCCCGGATAAGGTAGTCCAATTAACCTTGCTACTTTATCATAAGCTTCTCCAACAGCATCATCGATAGTTTCTCCGATAATTTCCATATCAGAATAAGAGCTGACTTTTATAATTTGTGTGTGACCACCGCTTACCAGAAGCGCAATAAATGGTGGTTTTAATTCTGTATCAATGAAGTTTGCGGCAAGATGAGCATTCAGGTGGTTAACTCCGATAAAAGGCTTGTCGTAAACCATAGCTAGTGTTTTAGCAGCGTTCATTCCTACCAGTAGGCAGCCAACAAGTCCCGGACCTACTGTAGATGCAAAAGCAGAGATTTCGGAACCATTTATGCTGGCTTGTTTTAGAGCTTCGTCAATAACTACGTTAATAGCTTCAAGGTGCTCTCTTGCTGCGATTTCAGGTATAACACCTCCGTATTCTTCATGTATTTTGATTTGGGAAGCAACAACGTTAGCTAGAACTTCTCTGCCGCCTTTTACTATAGCACAGGCTGTTTCATCGCAGCTGGACTCTATTCCCATAATAAGTGAATTCTCATCAATTGTAACAGGTTTGTTACTGAATAATGTATTTTTAACTTTGTTCATAGTAGCATTATACTATAAAATAACTGGAAACGATGTTTATTGAAAATCTAGTTTGTTCCAGGGGGAGCACCTGGAGTGACAAAATTGGTTAGTAGTGAAAAGAAATGTACTCCGACCAAAGGTTATAAGCAAGATAAAAAAGAAAGAATAAGTAGTTTGTTCCAGAGGAGTACCTGGAGTGACAAGATTAGTTAGTAGTGAAAAGGAATGTACTCCGACCAAAGGTTATAGGCAAGATAAAAAGAATAAGTAGTTCGTTCCAGAGGAGTACATGGAATGAAAAAATTGGTTAGTAGTGAAAAGAAATGTACTCCGACCAAAGGTTATAAAATATGAAATTTTTAGATAAAGCAAAAATAAGGGTAATATCAGGCCATGGCGGTAATGGTATGGTCGCTTGGCGTCGTGAAAAATATGTGGATAAAGGCGGTCCAGCC
>CALUVP010000067.1 GCA_944324215.1 Candidatus Gastranaerophilales bacterium
GGCAATGGTTATTTTGGAAAAACATTAAATGCTTTTAAGATTCAAGGTGGAAAACATCTTCAATTTAAACCAAATTCTGCATTATTTAAAGAGTGCGGTATAACTGATTTATGGTATTATAAAAATTCTCAGCCTGAAGAAGCAATCATTGCTTTGGAAGATTCAAAAGGGAATATAATTCGCGAGTTTAGCCTTAAACAAATTGATAGAATTAGAAATTATTTTGTAAAAGCTAATGCCAAGAAAAACAGACTCTTGCAAATAGGGCGACGACGAATGGAGTTAGAGCGTGAACTAGATAAACTTAATTTTAAATGTAGGCGTTTAGACAGTCTGTATACAACAGAAGTAGAGTGGAAACCGGTACGTATTGGTCCAAATCAAATCCGTATTGGTGACAGACCTAGTTGGAAGTATAAATATATGGGTCAGGAGTATAATGATGAGAGTTTTTTGGAAAAAATTAAGGAAAGTTGGGCAAAAGATCCAAAATTGAGGTCTATTGTTGAAGCAGACGAAAAACGTAGTAAGCTTTTGTCAGAACGTTTTGATTTAAAGTCAGAAATGTGGGACTATGAAAAATATAAAGACTACAGGGATTTATGCGATAAAATCGAATGGGACGTCTATATTAATAATATAAATAGTGATTAATTAGAATTACTAATGACACAAATTTAATATTAGTAGCAGTAAAAATAACAAATAGCAAATAAAAAAAAGGAAATCTTATGGATAATGTAAATTTTAGAGCTTCTGGCAATGGTTATTTTGGAAAAACATTAAATGCTTTTAAGATTCAAGGTGGAAAACATCTTCAATTTAAACCAAATGCTACATTGTTTAAAGAGCGAGGTATAACAGATTTGTGGTATCATAAAAATCCTCAGTCTGGAGAAGCCGTGATTTCTTTGAAAGATTCAGAAGGGAACATAATTCGCGAGTTTAGCCTTAAACAAATCGATAGAATTAGAAATTATTTCGCTAAAACTAATGTCCAAAAAAATAAACGTAAACAAATAGAACAACAACCAATTAAGTTAGATACAGAATCGGATAGGCTTAATTTTAGACCATTAGAAAAAACGTATAGACCAGTACCAACGTATGACTCAGTACTTACTGGTTCATATCTACATGTTGTAGACTACTCTAGTTCACCTGTAGAGTGGGAACCAGTAAGAATTGGCCCTTATCAACGTATTGTAGGTTACAGGCCTAGTTCGGATAATTGTTTCAATATTGTGATGCCTAGCACTGATATCTGGTATTGAAGTAGATGTAAAACATAAAGCTGATAGCTCAGACACTGCCTGACAAAAAAACACAGACAGCTCCCCTTCCGAATCTTACTATATTGGGGCAGGAACTTTAATTAATAAATCAGTTTATTGACTTCTACTAGCGAAAATATATTTAATAATATTTGATTTCATCTTTTGCAATAATTTCTGCCGCACACATGTCATTGAAATTATCTTTATCACAGTGGAATGTATCATCTTCATCATTTTCAGGGTCATCAATAGAACCTCCAGGTAAAAGTCTATTATTTTCATAATCAACATAAAATCTGAAAATATCCTTACCTGTTTCATTCGGACCTTTTAGTGTCCCATTAGTATCTACTAAAATGTCTCCTTGTATTCCATTAATAAAGAAATATGTGATACCATCTGTGGTTCTTATAGTACCAGCAGTTGCAGTATTTAATTCTTTTGTTAGATTATTGGGTGCTACTTTATATTTACACCAATCACTGTCACAAGTCTCTGAAAAAGATTTTTGTCTTTCCGCGCTAAATTGATTTATCCATCTTCCAAAACAAGTTTTCATGATATCAGTGTCTGTGCTATTCATATTTAGACCACAATAGGAATTTCTTATATCAGCATCTTCCTCAACTGCCATAAGCTTTAGAGCCTGGCCTAAAGTATTATAAGATTTTTTTAATGCAGTTATAGTACTTCTTTTCTGAATATTAGCATTTAGTGTTGGTAATGTAACTGCTGCTATTATGCCTAATATGGTAATAGCAACCAAAATCTCAGCAAGAGTAAACGCAGATTTAATCTTTTGTACTTTTTTCATAGTAACTATCCTCTAATTTTTGATTTTAACATTACAATATTATCACATGTGATTAATCTTTTCAATAAATTAATATATAATATTTATTATTTAAATATATATATATGCTATTTTAAAATACTTTACTTAGTTGATGTTTTTTTATCCAAAATATTTTACGATATCTTTGGATTATAGTAGGGAAGAGGGTAAGTATTCAGCTCATTAGTTAATCAGCTAAGAGGCGCGTGTATTTTATCTCAAAAAGGATTAGGAATGATAGGCTCTATATTCTTTGATGAATTATATAAGCAATTTGCATGGTACGATTCTATTTTCACACCGGTTGTGAAAAATTGTAGTAGTGAATTCTTTTTTGATGGTTTTGAATATAAGCTTGCTTCGATTAGTACTAATATGAATGTACTTGCTCAAAATGAGACATTTTTTGTAACTAAAGTAAAGATTAATTCTAAAAATGATGTTTATATAAGAATTTCTCAAGAAGCTATTAATGTTATTTTGGATAAAGTCTTAGGTAAGAATAATCGTCGTTTTGATTTAACAGAAGTAACAGAACTGGAAGCAAGGATAATTACTGCATTCAACGATTTCTTATATGAGTCTTTAGCACCTAATTTTACTATAGAGCCTCATCGTCGTTATAATGAAATTTTACATTTAACATATTTTGTAAAAAGTGAAATTTCTGATAATGCAGCAAAATTTATTATATCTGTCCCTAAGGAAATTTTGTCTCCAAAAGATGTAGAACGAAGAGTGAGATTTGAGGATAGGGATTTTTCAAGTAGTTTAGTCGATGTTAATTTGTTATTGGGGACTACAACTTTTCCTGTAGCAGATATTAAGAAATTGGATATTGGGGATATTGTAGTATTTGAGAATAGTAATTCTTCAGAAATGACATTAATATGCGAGAATATTGTACAAAAGTTTAAGGTAAAACCAAATATAAAAATAATAGAGCCTTATGAAACAGCTGGAGGAGCTAGTATGAGTGAGAATGAAAATACAAATTTGTGGGATAGTATCCAAGTAGATATGGCTGCAGAATTTGATAAAGTAAAAGTAACTTTAGGTGAACTTAAGAGTATCGAAGAAGGACTGATTGTTGATTTATGTTCTGTCTATGATAACAAAGTTTCATTAAAAGTTGGAGGAAAACTTGTTGCATCAGGAGAACTAGTAATTATAAATGACAGATTTGGAGTAAGAATAGAAAAAGTGAATGATTCTACAAATTCTGCTTCTGATTCTGATGATATGAGTAATACTTCTGAACCTGTAAATGATAATGAATCTGCCCCTGCAGAGGATTTTGATTATAGTGATTTTGAGGTAGAGGATAAAGAAGGTTGATTTTTTTTAAATCATAATTAAAAAATAAAACGAGGGTATGAGTATGGGATATTTGGCAAATTTTTTGGTATATACATTCGCTATGGTAGGTGTAATTGTAGCAGCACTTTTGGTCTTTAAAAATGCAACTACAGTAGGCGGTGTAAAAAAATCAAAGTATTTGAAAATTATTGATACAATGTCGTTGGCTCCGAGAAAGACGCTATATATAGTTTCTACTGGTAGTGAAAAATTTCTTATAGCTGCAGATGTTGATAAAACAACCTTGCTCTCTAAATTAGATAATATTCAAAATTTTGAGGTAGAGGCAACATTTAAAGAGACTTTAAATAACCTGCCAAAGCAAGAGCTAAAGAATTTTGACTATGTACCTAAATCTCATTATATGGATAGGTCTAAGCTTGGTATTAATTCTAGTATGCTTAATCCAAGAGGTGATAAATCTGTAATAAAAAGTTTAGCGGAAAAATTAAGATAAAGAAGGTATAAAAATGGACTCAGTAATAAAGGATATGAATCCCGTT
>CALUVP010000068.1 GCA_944324215.1 Candidatus Gastranaerophilales bacterium
TGAACAAAAACAAAATGATAACAAAGGTTTGTTTATACTGGGCGGATTAACCCTTCTATCAATACTTGGCTTAGGGTACTACACTGCAAAAAACATTCGAAAGAGTGATGAATTTATATCAAAAGGTATCAAAAATACAAAAAAAGGTTTAGAAAACGTAATTGATGATTTTAATAATAACAAGCCCATTGGAGAAATTCAGGGACATAGTGGAGAAATTTTAACGGGAAAAGACGCATACAAACTTCTAATTGAGAATTTGTTGGAATCAATTTATGCAAAGCCGGAAGAAGTTGAAAAAACGGTAGAAAAATTAAATTTACCGCCGGAAGAAAAAACAGAATATCTAAACAAATTACTTGATAGCATGAATCAAGTGACAGAAAAAGTTAACCCGATGATGGGAGGAAGCGGAAGAAATAAAATCACATATTTTTCCCACGTTAATGATTACTTATCATTCTTTTACGACTGGTTAATGAATCCTAAAAACCCTCAGTTTAAAAACTTATTTTTTGGAATTGCCGGAATTTCAGCCCTTGCCTATGGAGGTAAAGCTGCAGCAGAAGCTGTTAAAGAGGTTCAGGTAAAAAAATATAACGCAAAAATTGAACTCGACCTGCAAAATAGGCTTGTCTCAACCGAGCTTAGGAACTTCAAAGCAAAAAAAGAAGCTGCAATTGAACCTTTATGCGAGGAGTTTTTCAAACAAAAAGAAAACGGTAAATCTCAAGAAGAACTCAAAATAATTGCTGATAATATTCTTTTTGAAATTAAAAATGGCCCACCTTTTGTATATTCTTAACAAAATTTATTTTTTTGAAACTAATCGCATACAATATTCTAAATTATAGTTATCAATTTCTTCTGAAGATGAGTTGTTTACCTTATTGATCGCCTCTACAATCTTATTTTCAGATTGACCTTCCAAAGATAACATTTCAGATATTTCATACGCAGCCTTCCAAGCATCGTTACTGTTTGATAAATCTAAATTTTTACTTGAAAAATAACGTCTTAAACTCAAAATATCATCTTTTGCAAAATTGAAGTTTTCATCCAATAAACGTATTACCGCACATTCTTTTGAATACTTGTGACCCTTTTTATCGTCTGTTTCTTCAACCTTAGTTTTCGCTTTATCTATATCTTTCGCAGCCATATTAAAATCAATCAACAAATCAAATTTAATATCTTTAAAATAATTTGTGTTCAAAACAGAATTTACCAAATCTAGTTTTCTCCCCTTATTCTCTTTTTTGAATAAATCAAAAACACTTTTAAAACCATTTTCATAAGCATCCTGCTTTAGTGCAATATACAACGTTTTTGCTTTATCAATATCTACAGCATTATTCGCCATAATACTATTGAAAACAGACTTATCCCTAATCATAGTTTCTTCATCCCTATCTAAAGGATTTATCTCTGGAATATAGTTTTTAGAGGAAGTAATCCTATTATCAAATTCAGCTATCATAAGAGTATTATCAAAATCTGATAAATTGAATTCCTGGGTAATTTCATCAACTATTGCACAAGTTGTTTCTATACCATCTTCATTGTTAAGTTGTTTTAAGGTTACCATTTTACCCTCTTCTAAGTTTTTATTAATTATCTCTTCTATTTTTTTTCGATCATCATTGTTAAAATTAAAAGTTCTGCATAAAGTATCTACTAACTTTTTATCTTTTTCAATTTCCTTACCTATTGCTTTTTTGATTGATTTTGCAAGAAAATTTTCCTCCATAATTCTATTCTCACCGGATGGCATAATATCATTTTGTTTCGGAAAATATGTTTCACCTGAATCACATCTTTCTATTATCTTATCCGTCAAATATGACATCTTCTGAGAATCTCTCTCATCTATATCTAGAATTTTTCTAAACCTTTCTGCTAATTCAGACTGCTCATCAATATAATCTTCTCCACCAAAATCACTCATCGAAGAATAATTATTTGTACCTAAAAAATCTGATAAATCATCTTTTAACTTATTCAAAACCGCACCTGATACTCCAAGAGAAGCTGCTAATGTGCTCAAGAATAAAAGATCTTTTTTGTCTAATTTACGAAATTTTCCGGCAAAACTTATTTGACTTTTCATAAATTCAGCCTTAGTAGCCAAAGCATTTTCTAAATTTTTTGATTCTACTGTTTGTCCCTGAGATTCATTTTTCTTTATCGGTGCAAAATTATACATTCTTACAAAACTTGGTGAACTAGTTATTTTATTCATCAAAAAACTCCTTCTACATAATACTACTTACTTATACATAAAGTAGAATTCTTTCTCAAAATTGCTTGATTAGTTATAAAGTGTTAATAATTGTAAACTTTTACAATTTAAACTAACAAAATCTTTCCATTGCACTTACAAAACCATCATTAAAAACGGTATCCGTTATATAATTGGCAACTTTTTTTAATTCCTCAGTTGCATTTCCCATAGCGACCCTTACCCCGCCTGCTCTTAATAGAGCTATATCATTATTTTGATCACCTATAGTTAAAGTTTCATCCGCACTTATACCCCAGTATTTTTGAAGAAATTTAACTGCACAGTATTTTGAAGCTTCTTTATTAGAAAACTCTAAAAAATAAGGAGTAGATTTTACTATATACAATTCCGGAAATATTCCTGGAAGTTCTTTTTCAAGTATGTCAATCTTTTCAGGATTATTGTAATCTATTGCTAAAAGTTTATTAACCTTATTTTTCTTTATATCACTGAAAGCTGAAATTTTATATTCTGTATGCAAATTATTGCAATACCGTTCAACTTCATAACATTTTTTCTCAGAATATAAAATATCGTCGTTGTACAAATTTAAGTGTATATTCTCAGAATCTGCCCAATCAATAATTTTTTCAGTTTGAGACTCCGTTAAACATCTTTCATACAAAGTTTCTTCATTATGCTTTATAAGCCCGCCCTGATAAGAGACCACAGGCGTATCAAGACCTAAATCTTTAGCAATCAAAGACGCTGCCGCATTCATTCTTCCCGTTACCAAAACTACCTTAATGCCTTTGGTGCAAAGATTTTTTACACACTTCTTTACATTCTCTGTAAAATTACCCTCCGGAACAAGAAGGGTTCCATCAATATCAGTTGCAACGAGCTTTATCATAGCAAGTCCTCTTCTATCAAGATTTCATGTCCTATATCCTGCATCAGCTCCAAGTATGAATAAAAATGTCTTGACATTGCCGTAAGATACTGAGTTAAAACCTCTTGATGGCCATTTTCATTGATTACCAGATCCGTATAAGAATTTTTTCCACTTATATAACCATCTGTTGAAAGTTTTACTATTTTTTCTGAATCTTCGAGAATTTTCTTTGAATACTCCATATTCTCAGCGGAATACTTGAATGTATTATAATCTTTTTTCAATTCATACTTTAACTGATTTTCATAAGCTATTTTTCCTACTTTTGATCTTTCCAAGTATATCTGAGCCTTTTGAATTTCCGGCGTAAAATTATACAGAATTGGCAAATCCATTCCAAAACCAACAAAAGCACCACCATAATTGTTGGTCGTATTTTTGTAAGCCTGCCAAGCATAACCACCAGCTATGCTTACATCGGGAACTCTTTGACGCTTTGCCATTATGACCTCATTTTCAGATTTTGAAATATTTTTTTCTGAAATCTTTACAATATAACTATATTCCAAAGCGATTTTCTCAAGCTCATTATATTCAGGGATTTTGATATCTAAAAAAGCCCAATGTCCCAATAAAGAAGGCTCTTTTGTATCATACATAATATCATCTTTTCCAATATTCAAGATTTTATTTAATTCAAACTGCTTAGCAAGCAAATTGGACTTCGCTCTATTAACTTCTATCTGCTGTTGCGCATATTGTATATCAGCCTTCAAATTATCAATTTCATAAGATGGATATTTAGGCTTATCAGTAGTTATTTTTACCAAACTCTTAAACAATTTTAAACGTTCTTCCTGAATTTTACATACTGATTTTGCATATAAAATATCAAAATAAGCTTGCATAACCTGTAACTTGAAATTATGTTCGGCCTGCTTTAATTCAGTTTCCTTTATAGAATACTCTTCCAGAGCAACTTTTTTTCTAATTCCACGTTTCAATACCTCTATTGGTAAACTTACTCCAGCCTGAGAACAATTTCCCAATGCAACATTTCCTATTACTACATTAGATTGTATCTCAGGATTTTTAAGCCGATTTGCGATTTTAATATCTTTTTCAACCGCTTTTAATTCCATGCGCCTCATTTTCAAATCATAGTTATCACGCAAACCTATTTCTAAAATACTATCCAAATCAGCGTTAACAACAGTAGCCTGAACACTTACTACTGATAATATAAATATAACCAAGGTAAATAAAACTTTTTTCATACAACTATATTCTAACACAAAAAAAACGTCCAAAAGGACGTATAAATTTGGTTAATTAATAAGGTATTTTAATAAGGTTATTTATGCTAAACTTTATTTTTCTTAAACCAATTCACAGGATTAAGCTTTGAAAAAAAACTTTTTTTCTCCTCTACTGGGGGCTTCTTGCCCCTTTTCAGTACCAGAGCCATTGACCCAATCATAAGAAGTCCTGCAGCTATCCCTTTTACAGCTTTTGGAACTCTGTCAAAAAATGATACAGCTCCATTTATATTATTTTTTACATCTCCAACCCCTCCCCAAGCATTCATATTGAATTGGGCATCTGATCCTATACCTTCCATGCCCCAAGCATTCATATTGAATTGAGAGTTTGAGCCAATACCCTTCATACCCCAAGCGTCATATCCTATCTGAGAATTTATACCTACTTGCTGTGGTATGTAAGGAGACGAATATGAAAAACTATCACCCAATCTGCCGTAATTTTGATATAAATTTCCTTGCATTGCGCTTGAAAGATACGGATTTGAAATACCATTTAAAGTTGATACGTTTACTCCTGAATTACACAACTCATATGGTGCATAATCTATAATTCCTTGCAAATATAAATTATTTAACGTAAACGGACTAACTGTCATTTTAAAATACCTTTCACTAACACACATCTATATAAAGTTATTTTTTGTTAAAAAATTGCTTTATTTGTAAAGCTTTGTTACGATAAATTACATGGAGAAAGCTTTTGTAAAAAAATATTGGCAAATAATACTAATTAACCTTCTTATCATTTTGATTTTTATAACTGGTTACGGAAGATTTGGAAATATCATATTCGATTCTTTCAGAGAAGCTTATATTCCAGAACAAATCATTCAAGGACAAGTTCTTTATAAAAATATTTTTAATATTTACGCTCCTTTTTCTTATCTTTTCAATGCTCTTTTATTTAAAATTTTTGGAACAAAATTATCAGTTCTCTATATTGCAGGACTATTTTTTACATTAGGAATTTCTAATATTATTTACCTGATTTCAAACTTTTTCTTTGAAAAAATTTACTCTTTCTTTATTGTTTTCTTCTTTATATGCACCTCAGTTCTTTCTGCAAATGTATTCAACTGTTTTTTCCCATATTCATACGGAATGTTGTATGGACTTTTTTTCGTGCTAACTTCTATATACTTTGCATTGCATAAAAAATTCACACCGGCTTTTTTTATGTACTCTTTTGCAATTTGTTCAAAATATGAGTTTTTAATGATATTGCCGCTGTTATTCTTTATTGCAGAAAAAAAACATATCTGGAAATATATTTTAGCACTTATATTTCCCCTGCTTATTACTTATCTACCACTACTTTTACAGGGAGTTGGATTAAAAAATCTAATTCTTTCTTTTCAAATAATTCTTGAAATGAGTGCAACAAAAACTTTGTATTGGTTCTATTCTGTTATGGGACTTGTTTTTCGAATTGAATTAATTCCAATTTATATAGAAAATTTAATTAAATTTACGATACCTACTGCCGCTGTTCATTACTTAAAACATTGGATTATTTATCCTTTTCTCCTTTTATACAGTTACTTTATCTTTACACCTGAAATTTTGATATACGCTTTTCCTCTTATTCTTGTTATTTTCCTTATTAGATTATCAAATCTTTCTAGGAATGAAAAAATTTTTGTGGCAGCAACACTGTTAATATCTCTAAAAATATTTTTTGCTCTAACACTTCTATCATACGGAATATATTTCACTCCGTTTGCTATAATTTCATTACTAATTCTTTTACCTAAAAGTATAAGAAAATCTGTATTATCAATTTTAGTTATTTTCGCAATAAGCTTTGGACTAAAAAATATTCAAGATTTAAGTTCTAAAAAAATAAAAATTTCAACAGCTCTTGGAACTTTCTATGAAACACCTTACAAAGGGAATCCTATTAAGACCCTCATAGAGTATGTTATTACAAATACAAATCCGAAAGATAAAATACTAGTTTACCCAGAATGCCTTGCAGTGAATTTTCTTGCGAATAGAAAGACCGATGATAAATTTTACTCTCTGATACCTCTATACGTAGAAACCTTTGGAGAAGATACTATTATCAAAAGACTTGAAATCACACAACCTGAATACATCATAATAAACAACTACGACACATCCATATACTACTTTTCATATTTTGGAATAGATTATGCTCAAAAAATATTTGATTATATTTTAAAACATTATGATAAACAAACAAATATTGGAAAGGGTTTAATTTTTACAGTGTATAAAAAGAAAAATAGTTAATCTTCTTTTTCTGATGCTCTTCTTAAAATGTTTCTGTCAAGTTTTTTCTTTCCGTATTTTTTGTGAGATTCTTCCATCAATCTTTCGCTTGGACGCTTTTTTGATTTTTTGGAAGTCGATTTTTTCTCCGTATAATTAATTTCAATATTTTTTCTTCCACCTAACTCCTTATACCACAAAGACCATAAGATAGAGCGCAAAGGAAGAGTATATTGGATTAAAATTTGTGCTACAAAAGTTTTTATCGCAAAGACAGAAATATCATACTCTGTAGGCGATTTTAAGCTATATTGAGATAAATCCGGAATTGGAATCTGTGAAATAAAAGGCATAATTCCTTTTGCTAAGAAATCATTGATATTAAATATCTCAAAAACTTTTATAAACAATTGCGGAATAAAAATATAAGTAAGAGCACCAGCTAATGCCATCAGCATAAAAGTTGATGCAAAATGACCTTTTACTAATTCTAAGCTTCTTTTAACACAACCAATAGGCGAAAGTTCCTGTTCAAAGGTAAAGACCTGAAACACAAGCACAAAATAAACAGCTAGAATACCACATACTATCCAGAAAAGAGGGCAAACAGAAATTGCAGAAAAAACACCAAACAAAAACCATAAACCAATATATGGTAATGTTCTTCTTTTAATCAGCTCGGTATGAGCCGCGAAATCATAAACTCTACCTGATTTTTGCATATTTTCATACATAGAATTTACTGCCCCGTAAGCAACTAAATACTCCCAAAAAGATTTACAAAAAATTGCAAGCCCCGGAAGTGTTATCAAAATAGAAATTAATACTAATGTATTGAAATTATTCAATGTTGCAAATTTTTCAACTAGAGGCGGTAAATTTTGAGTATAAAAATAAGTAATCAAAAAAACCAGCAAAAGCCCGCCAATTTGTCCCAGAACAGGAAATGTCATATATCTGATAAATTTTGTAAAGTTTGAGAAATACAATCCTATTGCTTCTGTAAAAATTTCCAAAGGTGTGTTATTTTTTTTAGCCATAAATTTCTCCGCTTCTCTTTTCTAAATCATTGTAGTATAAAGATATTAGTATGAAAAATTTAACACAAGAAGATTTTGTATCCGGAAAAGTAAACCTTCATATACATTCAAAATACTCTGACGGGAAAGCTGATTTTAAAGAAATTATTGATAATGCGAAAAAAAACGGATATAAACTTATATCAATAACTGATCATAATACAGTAGAAGGACATAAAATTTATAAAGACGAAATTCTAGTTACCGGAGCTGAATTTGATTGCTGGTTCGGCTATGTTTTCATACATCTTTTAGCTTACAACATTGATGTAAATCACTCTTCATTAACCCCGTTTTTAGCAAAAACAAAAGCTGAAACAGAGGGAGATTTAATACGACTTTTTTCAACAAGGAATGTTCCAAAACTAATAAAAGCAATCCATGAAGCAGGTGGAATAGCTGTTTTAGCGCATCCGGCATGCTACTGGGCAATTAGTCTTGAAAGACTTGTAAAAAAACTTATGAAATGCGGTTTGGATGGAATAGAAGTATTTTACCCGTATCCAAGGTTCAGAAAAATTGTAAAATTTCATTCTTCAAAAGATGTGAAAAAAATTGCAGACAAGTATCCGGAATTAATCCAAACAGGCGGAACAGATTTTCACGGTGAACTCTTTAATTAGACAATAGGAGATATAATTTACCCCCAGTATGATAATTCTTTTTTTATCTTGACTGGAATAACATGGCTAAGTCAATACTAAAAGGAGGATTTATGAGCAATAGCATTTACACCGCGCCTGTATACAAACTGGTCGACTTTAACAATCTGTTTATAGAACTCACTGCAAAAAATTGCAATCAAAGATGTTCAAGTTGCTATATTGAATTTGGTAATAGTTTCGGAATAACAAAACAAGTAAAAGATTTTATTTCTGTCGATAAAATTAAAGAAGCTCTTGAAGATACAAAAAATGAAAATCTATATTGTATATATTTAACAGGTGCTGAACCAATGACTCATCCTGATTTTAATACAATTTTAAGACTTTGCCTTAAAAGATGTAATGTATGTATTTGCACAAACGCAAGTTTTTTAAATGAAAAAAAAATAAGATTTCTAAAAAAAGTTGAAGAAGAAGGGGGAAATCAAATTTTTTTCAAACTATCCGTAACTCACTATAATGAAATAGAAAGTGACAAAGTTAAATATAGAGGCAATTTCAGACAAACTATTTATGCCCTAAAAACCCTAAGCAGATATAATTTTAATTCAGTTCTCACTATACAAAATTTTTATAAACTAAATGAAGCTGAGATTGTAGAAAATTTTAATAGCATATTTAGAGAAAACGAGATAACAAATACAGATCTCCAAATAACAGCCTCTTATCCGACATTTGAAGACGAAAATTTTTCAAAACCATCACAAAAAACTGATTGCATGTACGGGCGTGTACTTTGTCAAAACGGAATATATTCTTGCTCTTTTTTAGCGAATGATTATCGCGGAAGAATGGGATGTTCTTTCAAAGACTATTCAAAAAACATAACGGCAGAAACAGATTTTTGTGCAACTTGTTCTAAAAATAATAACTTTATGTTTGGCATCGGATAATCTTATATAATCCTTATATAATTGAATTTTAGAGGATAATCGCCTGTAATATGGTTAACATTTGTAACATTATTCCGCTGAATTAATACTAAAGAGTTAATTTTTTGATAAGATTATGTTATAAATAATAATGTAAAAATATATATTCAAACACGAGAAATGAACGGAGGCTAAAATGTCAGTAGGACAATTCGTATTTATGTTACACAGCCACCTGCCTTATTACAGAAAAGCAGGTATGTGGCCATTCGGTGAAGAAAATCTTTACGAATGTATGGCAGAAACTTATGTACCTCTGCTTAATGCAATCGCAGAATTATATGAAGAAGGTATAAAAGCGAAATTAACAGTCGGTATAACTCCGATTCTTGCAGAGCAGTTGAATGATGAACACCTGCAAAACGGTTTTGTGGAATATATTGATTCAAGAATCAGTGCTGTTGCAAAAGATTTGGACAGATATCCTGATCCAAAAGTTGCTCATTCGCAGCACTTAAAATATCTTGCAAAATACTATTTTGATTTGTGGAACAAGTTAAGAGATGATTTTGTAAATAAATACGAAAAGAATTTGATTAAATATTTCAAAAAATATCAAGACCTTGGCTGCATAGAAATTACAACCTCCGGCGCAACTCACGGTTTTTCACCGCTTCTTGCAACTGACAGCAACCTGAACGCTCAATTCAAAGTAGGTCAGGATACTACAAAAAGATTGTTCGGCAAGAAAGCTATGGGAGCCTGGCTTCCTGAATGCGCTTACCGCCAAGGGTATGAATATGTGGGAAAAGACGGTAAAAAGCATTGGAGACCGGCTATTGAAGTAACACTTCAAAATAACGATATTCACTATTTCTTTACTGAATCTCACGTTATTGAAGGCGGTAACTCAATCGGTAACAGACGTGTAATCGGTATGTACGGAAATATTGAATATATTCCGCTTCCGGAAAGACCGGCAACAGGTTATGATACATATTCAGCTTACTGGCTTCCTGATGCTCAGGTGGCGGTAATGGGACGTAACGACAGAGCCGGATATCAGGTATGGTCTGCTGCAGACGGATATCCAGGTGACGGATGTTTTAGAGAATTCCACAAGAAAGATGATAAATCCGGCATGCACTACTGGAGAATTACATCACCTACAACGGATTTAGGTGACAAAATGCTTTATGATCCGGTGCTTGCAATGAATAAGGTTAACGAGAATTCAGATCATTATACAACTTTAATCTACCACCTTTTAAATGACTATAAGCTTGCAAAAGGTCACGAAGGTCTGGTAATGGTATCATTTGATACAGAATTGTTCGGTCACTGGTGGTTTGAAGGCGTAGAATTTATTAAACAGGTTATTAAGAAATTCCACGATTACCTTCCGGAAGTTGAAAGACTTACTGCTGGTGAATACATAACAAAATATCCGCCAAAAGAAGCTATCCAGATTCCGGAAAGCTCATGGGGACAGGGCGGTCACTTCTATGTATGGATGAACCACTTAACAGAATGGATGTGGCCTATTATCCACTCTTGCGAAAAACGTATTAATGCAATCGTGGATAAATATCCTGAAATTCCGGAGGACAAGCTTTTGCATAGAGCTTTGAACCAGCTTGCAAGAGAAAATCTGCTGCTTCAAAGTTCAGACTGGCCGTTCTTAATCACAACATGGCAGGCAAAGGATTATGCAACTGACAGATTTAATGAACATGTTGACAGATTCAGCCTGATTGCAGATATGATTGAAAGCGGAAATATCGATGAAGGAAAACTTTCTGAAATCGAAAGCATTGACAATTGCTTCCCTGTAATTGATTACAGAGTTTACCAGTCAATCACGGAAGGTACAATTCCGCAGCAGGAAAAGAAACTTGCACCGCTGTATCAATAAATTTTAATTTAAATAAAAGTTCGGGGTTGGTTTTTATCAACCCCGATTTTTTGTACACTACAAGAGATAAGACGGACTATAGAATTATATTCCGTTCGCAAATCCAAGACAGTGACCGGAGGTCGTAGTGGCATAGAGTTTGGAGTGATAGTTTTTCAGCCCCTCTCCCGAATTTCTAAGCTCGCATAGCTCGCTAACAAATTCTGTCCTCTCCCCAAAGGGGCGAGGGGAATGCGCAAACCGGACGACAACGCGCACACCTTCCCTAATAGAGGGAAGGTTGGGATGGGTGATGGTTGGGATAATATTCAACCTCTCACACGCATCTGTAGCTTTCGCCTGACGGCTCAAGAACATCTGCTCCCTCCCCAAAGGGGAGAGTAACAACTGTATGCGTTCACTCGACTTTATATTAAGTTTTGTAACAATTTGCCCAATGCCTGAAATCATATAACTTTTATATACTTTATATATTTGTAAGACTAAGATGGGACGTATAAAAATGACACCTTCACTTGGAATGTACAATTTAAATATGTATGGAAATTCCTGGACGGGACTGCTCCAGCAGGGTATGGGAATGCTCGGCGGCGGTTTTGGCGGCAGCGGCATTTTTATGAATTGTTTTGGCGAAGTAAACTATGATGCTATGGCAGGTTATGGTGTTGCAAACGCCCTCCTTGGTGTTGCGGGACAGGCGATTAATCATACGGTTTCTGAAAAACGTGAGAAAAAAGCGGAATATCAAGAGAATAAAGCTGAAATCGAAAGAATTACGCAGGATATAGAAGATAAAACCGGTGAAAAAGCAGGGTTAGAAGCTGAGAATAAGACGAAACAAGATGAAATTACTGCTGCTGACACAGCCATTAACAACTTAAACAAACAGATTAGCAAGCTGGATGTTGCAGGCAAAAAGCAAGCTTATGACGATGCAAACGCACAAGATCCCAAACCTGCAAATCTGGCAGATCTAAAAAAGGTATATGAAGATGCTGTCGCAGAAGAAAATAGATTAAAAGCAGAAATTACAAAACAAGAAAATATAAAAAAAGAAGCTAACGAAACAATTGAAGAAAATAATCAAAAAATCAATGAATTAACTGAAGATATTAAAAATCTGAAAAAAGAGCTAAATAAATTACAGGCTTCAGTAAATGAAATTGATCTTGACAGAGCTGACGGTAAAAAATTCCAGAGAACAAAGAAAGAAGATTTTGATGCTAAATGGAATGATGACGGAAGTATGGCTGA
>CALUVP010000069.1 GCA_944324215.1 Candidatus Gastranaerophilales bacterium
CAAGCTTGTCCTTAACTTTTCCGTTAACCTGAACGACAAGAGTTATCTTGCTTGCTTTAGCAAGGTTTTCATCCCATTCACACCATTTTTCGTCGTGAATAGAGGATCCATAACCCAAATCATGCCAAATTTCTTCAGACATATGAACTGTAACAGGTGCCATAAGTTTTATCAAAGAAGTCACTGCAAAACTAAAGACATTTTTATCTTCGTCTGTAAACTCTTTCTTTTTGCCACACCAATCATATATAGCATTTGTAAGTTCTCTGTATTTTGAAATTACTGTATTAAATTGGAAATCATTTGAAATATCATTAGTAATTCCCTTCATAGCAATATTAACAGTTCTTACTAAATCATCGTTCTCTCTTGTTAGAGGGAATTTTAGCTCAAAGTTTTTAGTTATAAGAGCCTGTTTTTCGCTCACTAAACGCCATACACGATTTAAAAACTTATAACAGCCTTCAACACCTGCATCTGACCAGTCAAAATCCCTTGCCGGAGGTGAATCTGAAAGAATGAATAATCTCGCTGTATCTGCTCCATAATTTTCAAATATCTCATCTGGATCAACTGTATTACCTTTTGACTTGGACATTTTTGAGCCATCTTTAAGAACCATACCTTGAGTCAAAAGGTTTTTAAACGGTTCATCAAAACTCAATAATCCTAAATCCTTCAATGCTTTTGTAAAGAATCTTGAATACAATAAGTGCAAAATAGCATGCTCTATACCACCGACATATTGATCTACAGGCAACCACTTATCAACTAATTCCTTAGAGAAAGGTTTTTCTGAATTTTTAGGATCTGAATACCTCATATAATACCAGCTTGAGCATACAAAGGTATCCATTGTATCCATTTCTCGCCTTGCTTTACCGCCGCATATCGGACAAGTTGTTTCTGCAAATGTTTTTGATGTAGTTATAGGAGATTTTCCTACAACAGAAAAATCTACATCTGCTGGAAGCATTACAGGAAGATTCTCTTCTTTTTCAGGAACAATTCCACATTTATCACAATATATCATAGGAATTGGAGCTCCCCAGTATCTTTGACGAGAAATCAACCAGTCTCTTAATCTGTATTGAGTTTTAAATTCACCAAAGCCTCCATCGACTGCTTTTTGAGTAATAGCCTTTTTAGCCTCTGTATTTTTCATTCCATTGAATTCTTCAGAATTTACAAGAACTCCTTCTTCTGTATAGGCAGCATTCTTGCAATCTGACGGATTTTTAAGATCTTGTATAACAACTTTTAATGGTAAATCGTATTTCTTTGCAAAATCATAGTCCCTGGTGTCATGAGTTGGAACAGCCATTACAGCACCGGTTCCGTATTCGACTAAAGCATAATCCGCCGTCCATAGTGGGAATTCTTCGCCATTAAAAGGATTTATACAGTGTGTCCCCAGTGGCACTCCTGTTTTTACCCTCTCTGTAGAAAGTCTTTCTATTTCTGTCATTTTTCTCGCGTTTGCTCTATAAGCTTCTACTGATTCCTTATTTTCAGGAGTTGTTAATTTCTCTATATCTTTGTATTCAGGAGCTACTACAAGGTAAGTTATTCCATAAACGGTATCAGGTCTTGTTGTGTAGACAGGAACTTCCAAGCCTGGTATTTCTTTTACCTTAAATTTTATAATCGCACCTTGGGATTTTCCTATCCAATTTGCTTGCATTGTTTTTACATTATCACCCCAACCTGGGAGTTTATCCAAATCCTCAAGCAATCTTTCTGCGTAATCAGTTATCTTAAAGAACCACTGTGATAGATATTTCTTCTCTACAACACTATCACATCTCCAACACTTGCCGTCTATAACTTGTTCATTCGCTAATACTGTTCCGCAATTATCGCACCAATTAACTGCAGCTTCCTTCTTATAAGCTAAACCTTTTTTATATAGTTGAATAAATAGCCATTGAGTCCACTTATAGTAATCAGGCTTACAAGTTGTAACTTCCCTTTGCCAATCATAAGAAAGACCCAACATTTTTAACTGTTTAGTCATATAGGCAATATTCTCATCTGTCCATATTGCAGGATCCGCACCATGTTTCATCGCTGCATTTTCTGCTGGTAAACCAAAACTATCCCAACCCATTGGATGAAGTACGTTATAACCTTGCATTTTTTTGAAACGAGCAATCACATCAGTTATTGTGTAATTTCTCACGTGTCCCATATGCAACTTCCCTGATGGATAAGGAAACATTGATAAAGCATAATACTTAGGTTTATCACTATTATCAGGTGTATAAAAAGCATTCTCTGCTTCCCAAATCTTTTGCCATTTCTTTTCTATTTCCTGCGGAAAATATGCCTCTTTCATTTTATCCCTTCTTCCCTCCATACTTTATGATATACCTATCTTAGCACAAACATTTACACATCAATATCGTCATCATTTTCTTTGTCCGGCAAATCAGGCTCTGCAACCTGCTTTTGTAATTTCTCATTCAATTCTTGAAGTGTTATAGATTTATCCATCTTCTTTAACGCATTCAAAACTGCAACTTTATAATCGGCATCTTCCCTGTTCTTAGGATTATCTACTATCTCTCCTATTTTTTGACCTAAATAACCCATCACAATTATTGCAGGCACCAATACCGTTGCTGTAGTAAGTATTGCATGCAAATCTATCACACCTACTCGTATTATGCTTACGGTACCAATGATTATCATTGTTAAAACAATAAACAAAAGTCTTATATTTTCCGCATATCCCATTTTTATCTATTACTCTTCTTTACCTGATTTGTTCAAATTCTCAATATCTTTTTTCATACAGAACTGCACCAATGTCATCTTATCTATATTACTTAAACTGGTAAATTTACCTGATATCGTGTATAAGCCGTCATTACCCTTTTCTACACGTATTAATTGATATTTACAATTTATTACCTGCTCATCACTCAATTTTATTGATACATCATAATCTTTATCCATATCAATATTATCTTCTGTTCTGAGCTTCATACCACCTGCGGATAAATCCAATGTTCTAACATTATGTGAAATATCACCATTTGCTAACACTAAATCTTCTATAAACTTGATACGAGTATACTTACGTCTTTGCAAGAATCTGTGTTTTACAGGATTTGCAATTGTTATAACATTATTTTCCAAATTTTGAATATAAGATTCGAAATATAAATATCCGTTATCTGTAAATGAATAAAAATCGCATATGTGATTTATCATCAAACCTTCAGGTTTATACTTAAGCTCCATTCTAAAACCCTCAGGTGAAACTTCCAGAACTTTACCCTTATTGGTTTTCTTAAAATCTTGCGGAACTATAGTTACAATTTGGTTGTCTTTTATAAGTTCTCTCATTTTTATCCTTTCTTATATTAAAATTTTATGTTTTTACCATTCCAACAGATCGAACTTTTACATTCGGACTTATTTCATTATAAGACATAATTGCTATTTGAGGATATGTTCTTTCTACAAGTTTCCTAAACAAAAGTCTTATTGGAGAAGAACAAAGTATTACAGGCTGATTTCCAGTCGCAGTAATTGCTTTTTCTAATTCTAAATTCATTTTATCAAACATATTCTTCGTAAAGCTTGGATCCAGAGTTACGCTCTGTCCATCTGGGCTTGCACCTTTTGCTATTGTATTCTCTACATCAGGAGCAAGTGTTATTACATAAAGTTCTCCGGTATCTGCAAGATTTTGTTTACAAATATTTCTTGATAATGCCTGTCTTACATGCTCTGTTAAGAAGTTTGGATTCTTATTAATTTTGGCCTGCAAGCTTATTGTCTCTAAAATAGTCTTTAAGTCTCTTACCGCAACACCCTCTTTTAAGAGATTTTGCATTACCAACTGAACATCTCCTACTGTTATATCCTTCATCATGTCATTTACATAATCTTCAGAAACTTCTTTCTTCAAATTGTCAATAAGTTGCTGTACATCATACCTTGAAAGAATTTCTGAAGCACATTTCTTAATTACTTCAGTTATATGAGTAGAGATAACAGCTGATGCTGACACTACCGTATAACCTGACATTTCTGCCATATCTTTATCTTTAGATTCTATCCATATTGCAGGTAAACCAAAAGCAGGCTCAATAGCGTGTATACCGTTTATTGCCAAGTTACCTACAGGATCGCCTGCACACATTGCTAAATATCTTTCCGGATAAACTTCTCCTGATTCTAAAGCTACACCCTTCAATTTAATTTGATAAGAATTTGGTGATAGCTGCAGATTATCTCTTACACGAATAGACGGTAATACAATACCAAGATCCAAAGCAGTTTGACGTCTTATCTGAGCAATACGCTCTAATAAATCACCGCCCATTTCTACATTCAAAAGCTGAACAAGCCTATATCCTACTTCTATTTCTATTGTATCCACATTCAAAAGTTCCATAACACTTTCTCTTGTAGCTTTTGCTCTCTTTTCTTTCTTCCCAAGTTTTTCTTGCTGTTCCTGCTCTATTTTTTGAGCTTCTTGAGTTTGTTGTAATTCTTTTTTAGACTTCATTTTGAAATATGCAAAAGCTCCCGCAATAGCCGAAATTGTTAAAAATGGAATTGTCGGCATGCCTGGAACTATACCCATAAAACCTAAGAGACCAGATACAACACCTAGAACTCTTGGATCAGAAAACATTTCATTTTTAATATCTTCTGAAAGAGATTCATCTTTTCCGGTTGCCCTTGATACAATCAAACCTGTAGCTGTAGAAATAAGTAAAGCAGGAACTTGTGAAACTAAACCATCACCTACTGTCAATATTGTATATGTTGATAATGCTGATTGAATATCCATATGCAACTGAATTACACCAATTATCAAACCGCCAACTATGTTTATAACGGTAATTACAATACCAGCTGTAGCATCACCCTTTACAAACTTTGAAGCACCATCCATTGTTCCGTAGAAATCAGTCTCTCTCTCTAATTTTTTTCTTCTTTCTTTAGCCTGCTCCTCATTTATAAGCCCAGAATTCAAATCAGCATCAATACTTAACTGTTTTCCAGGCATCTTATCCAAAGTAAATCTAGCAGATACTTCAGCTACACGAGTTGCACCACCTGTTATTACCATAAAGTTTATTAAAACTAGAATACAAAAGATTACTGCACCAACAACATAATTTCCACCGACTACAAACTCTCCAAAAGAATTTATTACATTTCCTGCCTCTCCATTTAATAAAATCAAACGTGTTGAGCTTACATTCAACCCTAATCTAAAAAGAGTTGCTATAAGCAATACTGTCGGAAAGGATGAATAATCTAAAGGTTCTTGAGTATACAAGCATACTAAAAGTATAACCACTGCCAGAGAGATATTTAATGTTAATAATAAGTCTAACAACTGTGCAGGAAGAGGAATAACCATCATGCAAACAATTACGACCAAGCCTATCGCTAGGACGATATCATTATTACTTAAAAGTTTTGATATTTTTCCAAGTTCCATTATCCACTAACCTGTACTACAGGCATTCCTCTCCGATTATCATTCTAACATTATTTATACAAATAGTACAATATCGTTAAAATTTCTTAAACTATTATTCTAAATTATTTTTTTGCCTATATACATAAGCTAGAATTTCTGCAACAGCTACATACAAATCAGATGGTATCATGCCTTCTAGTGGAACAGTATTATACAATGCTCTTGCAACAGGTCTATTTTCTACTATCGGAACATTATTTTCTTTGGCAATTTCTTTTATCTGAAATGCTAAATAATCAACGCCTTTTGCCACTACCATTGGAGCCGGAGCTTTGGTTTTATCATATTTTATTGCAACAGCATAATGTGTCGGGTTGGTAACTACTACATCTGCATTTGGTACAGACGACATCATTCGCTGACGAGCCATTTGCATCTGAATAGATTTTATACGAGCCTTTATCTTTGGATCCCCTTCTGTATCCTTATGTTCATCTTTAACTTCTTGTTTTGTCATCTTTATTGATTTTTCATACTCATAATTTTGGTATTTCTTGTCCAAATACCCTAATACGAGCATTGCTAAGCACATATTAATAATCATATTAATTAGTACAGAAAGAAGAATATTAAGTGCTACTGGAATTTCTAATCCGACAAGACCTAATAAATCTCCTTTTCTACTATTTATTGCAGAATAGCCACATGCACCAACAACTACTATTTTTAAAATTGATTTTGCAAACTCTACCATTGTTCGAGGTTCAAAAGGATTAAACATTCGTTTTGCATTCTGTAACATTCTCCTTGGAGAAAGATTCTCTAAATTAAATTTAGCCTTTTCTAAAGCAAAAACATGTCCCACATCCAGCCTTATTATAAAAATTGTAGCAATAACCAAAAGTACAAAAAAAGGTAAAACTATTATTGCCAAATATTTGAAATATGGCAACAAAAGCCCCATAACATTTGAAACATCTAAATTTGCATAATCAAGATGAGAAAAAGTTTCCCTCATCATTCCAATAATATTGTTATACATGCTACCCGCAAAAACGCCTAAAAGGGCAATTCCTGCAACCATAACAAGAGCAGCATCCATATCCCTGCTTTTAGAGACATTTCCTCTTTCTCTCTCCTTAGATCGCCGTCGAGAGGTCGCTTCTTCTGTTTTTTCTGCCGCATCATTTCCCATAGACTTTATTATATCATTGAAGTTTTGTTTTTCATAATATTTACTTACTTGAGCTTTTAACTAATAATACTTTATATGTCTATGTGGATAAAATCATTAAATAAAATTAAGCCTGAGTGTATTTTTCTAATTATCGGGCTCTTTTGGGGACTCGTATTCTTAATTACAACACCTATTTTTCAAGTTCCAGATGAGGCTATGCACCTGCTTAGAACCTGTGAAGTAGCTAATTTTGTTATACACAACGATAAACATGGTGATTTCTCTAAGGATTTTCTACCAAATAGAAAAATCATTGTGAAAAATAATTGCTCTAATTTTCAATATTTTAGAAAATTCAATCACTACACAAATCTTTTTGAATTTAAAAATCTTAATTATACCCACAATAACAGTGGATATCCTTGTTTAATTTACATTCCCTCTGCTATTGGTCTTAAGTTATCATCTCTCGTAACGACAAATCCTTTTATACAATTCTACTCTGGCAGATTTTTCAACCTATTGTTTTGGATTTTACTTACATTTACGTCTATTAAACTAACACCAATCTTTAAATGGAGTTTTCTTGTTTGTGCGCTTTTTCCAATGACAATATATGAAGGCATGTCTTTATCAGCTGATTCTATAAACTTTGGTTTTGCTTTCTTATACATTGCATTTATTTTCAAACTTGCGTATGGCAACAAGAAAATAATTTCAGACATTGAATCAATTACACTTATAATACTTTCTCTTCTTACAGTTTTAACAAAAGGGTTATTCATCCTAACCCTTCTAACATTTTTAATTCCTGCTGATAAATTTAAATACAAATATCAAAACTTAATCACAATATTACTAACATTTACGTTTCAATATTTTTTTAGCACGAACTCTTTCATACTGACAGCAAACAGTGTGGACATTTCTGAAAGAAAAGAATTGTTACTCAATTCTCCATTTTACGTAATTAAGCTAATATTTTTTACAATATTACATAAAACAACTTTTTACATACAATCGAGTATTTTCCGCCTTGGCTGGTTAGATATTGAACCGAATCCGATTGCAGTTATAAGCTTATTTTTGTGTTTTCTAATATCTGTAACAATGGAAAATTTTAAACTCAAATTATTCGATAAACTTATTGCATTCTTGGTTTCATTTATATTCATCCTACTTACAATCATGCTGTATTTTTTAACTTTTACACCACTTGAATCTAACATAATAATAGGAATTCAGGGGCGTTATTTTATACCATTATATCCTATATTTACAATTATTCTTGCGAACAATTTAAATTTTAGGAGCAAAACAAAGTGTGTTATTAAACTTGCTATATTATTTACAATAATAATTAATTTATCTTATGCGCTTTACTTAATATTAAATTCTTAAAAAATCAAAGAAATATGCTCCATAAATTTTTCAATTAAAACTGTTATGTATTCTGCCATAGGACGCATAAATAATAAAGAAAGCAACAAACCTAAATATATTTTTAAAGGTAAAGAAACCATAAATATATTCATTTGAGGCATCATTTTAGAAGTAAATCCCAATAAAACATCTGTTATAAAAAGAACACCAAAAATAGGCAAGGCAATACTTAAACCAATGTTAAACATTTGCCCTGATATAGTAATAATCTGTGCAACAATTTGTGGAGAAAATGCAAAAGTATAACCAATTGGTATAGTTTTAAAGCTATTATATATTGCAGAGAACAACCACTGATGAGCTCCTATTGCAATAAATAACATACTTGCAAGATAAGTATAAGCTTGTGTTATAACAGGAGATTGCCCACCCGAAGTAGGGTTTAAAGCTTGATCAGCAGACAAGCCCATTTGGATTGCAAACATATTTGCGCCTAATTCTACACCAACAAACAATATATTCGCACAATAACCTATTGCAAAGCCTACAAAGAATTCTTTTATCAATACAACTGTTAAAGCTGGTACAGAATTCGGCACTACAAATGTTGTATTATACTGAACAATTGGAAATAATATAAATGCAATTAATGTCGCTAACCATATTTTTACTTGCATCGGAATCGGGTAAGTTGAAAAAATAGGTGCAGACATGAAAAGACCAGAAAGTCTCGTTATAATCGCCATAAAAAGTAATATATTTGAAACTGAAAACAATACATCAAGATTAAACATTAAGCTTTATCACATCCCACCTATTAACTGAGGTATCATATCCATAAATTCGTTTACAGTTGTAATAAATATACTTATAATCCACGGCATTAAAAAAATAAGTAGTAATACACAACCTACAATTTTAGGCACAAATGTCAATGTAGACTCTTGAATTTGCGTAACAGTTTGAAAAATACTTACCAATAAGCCCAATACAACACCTACCAACAATATTGGAACAGATATTTCCAATGTTAATATAAACATCTTTTGTAAAAGAGTAATTACAACATCTTGATTCATTTTTCAAACCTCACCTTACAAAACTCTCAACCAACGATTTAACAACAAGGTACCACCCATCAACCATTACAAACATTATCAACTTAAATGGCAAAGCAATCATCGTTGGCGGCAAAAACATCATACCCATCGATACTAAAACAGAAGAAACTACAATGTCTATGACCAAAAATGGTAAATATACAACAAATCCTATAGTAAAAGCAGTCTTTAATTCACTTAAAATAAAAGCCGGAAGCAATACATACGTAGGAACATCATCTTTATTCTTTGGTTTTTCTATCTTTGCCATTCTTACAAATAAAGCTAATTCCTTTTCATGAGTTTGCTTAAACATAAAATTCCTTACAGGAACGATTCCTCTATCTAATGCAATTTGCTGTGTTATTTGATTCTTCATATATGGTTGCAACGCATTTTGATTTATCTCATTGAATGTAGGCGCCATAATAAAAAATGTTAAAATAAGAGCTAAACTTGTTATAACTTGATTAGGAGGTAATGTCCCTGCCCCCAAAGCTTGCCTTGTAAGCGAAAGTACAACTACCAATCTAATAAAAGATGTTGTCATTATAAGTATGCTCGGAGCCAAGGTTAATATTGTTAACCATATTAGAATTTGCAGCCCATTCGTAAAATCTTGTGGAGTATTCGCAGTTTGCATCCCTATATTTATATTAGGAAATGTCATAGCTGCTTCTACCGGAATATGAGTTAAACCCAAGCAAAACACTATAATTCCTAAATACTTAAGACTTGACCTATTCATTTATTCTTCCTTAAAATCGACTATAAATCGATTTTATAGTAACAAATATTATATTGTCATGGCAAATCATTAAGATTTATTTCACCTATATCCTTATTTACTATGTCAGGAATTTTTGTTAGCTTTATTTCATTAATTGCTTTTAACCTATATTTTCCAAGCTTCTTCTTTACAATTTCCGCTTTTTTTGCGTCTTCAATATTGCATTTTTTTGCATATTGTACTGATACACTTCCACACATAGGAGACTTACTGTATCTAAAGACATTAAATTCAAGTATTATTGGCATTTTTTTTGATTCATTGTCATTTATAAGCATAAAATCCAATACTCCAATATTTTTATCTTTATCTACCCACAAAGCACTCGGACAATTGTATTGTACTAAGAATTCTCTGTATGTATAAGCCAGATCAATTGGTGAATAAACATTGGGAAAATGTTGAATTGCAATCATCTCAGTCCAAGAATCAAAATCTTCACCCGATTTAAAGTACTGGTTATAATATCCATTATGTTCAAAACTTTTTCCACTATAAGTTAGAAAATATTTCTTTCCATTATATCTAATAAAATCTTCATCCTGAGCATTTGCAGTATTTACAATTAATACCAATAAAATCAAAACCAAAAATATTCTCATCATACGTACCTAGTTACTAGAATACTAAAAAAATCCTATTAACTTACAAAAGCCCTTGCTATGAGTTCAGCAGGTTCCGCTACTGCCGTACTATAAACATAAAAGTCATTGTCAGGAGCAAAATATTTACGCATTGCACTCCTGTTTGTTATTTTTTCATAACAAACAAAAGAATCAATATTATCTTTTAAATACCCAGCAAAAATTCTTTGCTTATGGGACAAATTGTAGTCCTTTAAATTTTTTACGATATACATATACACCCTTAACTACATTATATAATATTTGTATAAAATATGCTTTTTTTGTAATAATTATTTACAAAAAACAACTCCTGTTTTCGCAGGAGTTGTTTACACGAAAATTAAATTACAGTAATTCGTCTTCTATTTCTTCTTCAACTTCTTCTGGAGAAACGCTTTCTTCTGGTTCTGCTTGACTAACAGAAACAGGTTCTGCACCAGCTTCTGAACCAACTGTTTCAGCACCACCTTCCTCTGCGATTGGTTCTTTTGGTTCATTCGTAGCTGATGACCTATCTAGAGGATATTTTCCATTTTCGATATCCTTAAGTAAACCATTAATTTCGGTTTCCAAATCGGAATATTCTTTAGAATTATTATAAGGAGTCAATTTCTGTTCCAAATCTTCTTCTGAACCTTCAAAGACAGAGCCGTCTTCATTTGTGTAAACAGCATTTCCTTCCTCATCCACACTCTTAGTTACGGTGTTTCCATCTTTGTCGGTATAAACAAAATTACCATCATCGTCAGTTACAGGATAACCTCTTTGAGCAAAGACTTCTGCCAACCCAGTATAATCACTGCCATCTAAATTTTCATAGACAGGATTACCATCCTCGTCGGTAACTAAATTACCTTCTTCATCCATTCTTTGACGTAATTGATCTCCTTTCAAAGTTGTAAACAAAGGTCTTCCAGCTTCATCGTACATTTGGACAGCTTTAGTCTCATCTAAGAAAGAAGCTTCACCTCCCATTCCACAACCATAGTTTTTGGTTGTTTCTGATACCAAATTCATAACAGTATAATCAACTTCATAAACAGCCATTGCAAGTTTTTGCTCATCAGACAACTCCATGCCAGCTTCTTGCATTTTCTGAAGTTTTTTATACTCAGCTTTATTTATACTAGGTATAGGAGTATCTTCATCTAATCCGAACAAGGCTCTTAAAGCCGTATACATCTTAGTTTGATAGTACTGTACCATTTGAGTAATATATTCTCGATATTTTACTTCATCAGTATCCAAACGTCTTGTTACATCTGTAACTTGCCCTTCACTATTGAACTGCAAATCAACATTTTTTAAGCCTTCTGTAGTATTTACAACATAATTACCACTTTCATCTTTATATAATCCTGAAACCATTGTTCTTTCGAGTTGCATACGTTCACATTCAATTTCACATTCTTGAAGTTCTGAAGAATAAGTTGTTTCACCTTTGTGGAATGTTGTTTCAAGGTCTATTTCATTATCAATATAAACATCATTATGAACAGTTCCTTCTTCATCTTCATATAAATGTTGAACAACACCATATTGTTCATAAATAGACGGATCGTACATACCATCCATTGCTTCAAAGTCGAAGTTTACATTAAACGTAATCATATCAGCAAGGGCTGGATTATCTTGTATCATTGAAACCATTTTATCTAAACCGGTTAGAGTGCTTACTGTAACCTGATAATGTGAAATTCCTGATTCTGAGTCTGTCACTGGAGTAAGAGCATCTATACCATCAATATTTAAGATATCATCAACAGGTAAACCTCCAGGTATTTCATACACAGTAACGTGAGAATCATTCATGTACCAACCGTACCATTCACCTTTAAAATCACCTTCTACATCAAGATTTCCTTTATATTCTGAATTGCAAATAGCAATATAGGAACCATTTGCGCATCCTATAAAACCACCAGCTCTACCTGTCTCCATTAAAAACGACAAATCGCCATCATTTTCAACGTTATTCCAAGACAAATTCGCATTACTTTCACAATTAGAAATTGTTATAATAGTTTTTCCGGCTTCACCAATCAATCCGCCAGCGGCTTCTTCTTCAAACACAATGTTACCGCTAGTATTACAATTTGTTATTTTTAAATCTCGAGTAGCAACACCTTCATTGGTAGAAGTATCAGCTACATATCCTACTAAACCTCCGACAAAATACTTTCCTTGAGCATCAACTGAAGTTTCTATGTTAGAAATTAAACTGTTTTCTACTTTTACCAAATCTCCTGCTGCATTATAGTATGAATTATCATCTATAACACCTGCCAAGCCACCAATACTTTCATAACCTGCAACCTCTCCTGATAAAGTAATGTTATCAAAAGAAGTTCCGCGAGCAGTTCCTGTAACAATACCAACAGCGGAAGCTCCATTAATAAAATCGTCAGGCGCAATTACACTTGCATTTGTAAAGTTTACATTTGAAATTGTAGCATTTTCTGTTACTCCAAAAAAGCCAACACTCTCTGCATTTTCATCTGACACATTAATAGTAAGATTATCTATAGAATACCCATTTCCATTGAAAACACCTGTAAATGGGCTATCTGAACTTCCTACAGATTTCCAATTTTCAATATCACTTAAATCTATGTCACAACCTAAAATATAGTTTCCATTTAAATCAATTTTTCCATCTTTAAAAATTTCTAAAAACTGTTCTTTTGAAGTAATGTAAGTATAGCCTTCGTTGCTTACCAACTTATCAATTTCTTCTTGAGATAAATGTGTTGCTTCTTTTACACCTTCAGCTTCGTCTGCTTCACCCGCTGCTTCTGCTTTCTCAGCTTCCGCTTTCGCAGCCTCATCTGCTGCCTGCGCCTCCTCTAACGCGACATTTGCACTCTCTAGTTCTTGATTTGCTTTTACTAATGCAGCTTCTGCTTCTGCTAATTCGGCTTTTGCTGCTTCTGAAGCCTGCTGAGCTTGTTCTGCTTCAGCCTTTTCGGCTTCTGCTTTGGCTTTTGCATCATTTGCTTCTTGAATTTCTTTATCCAGTTCTCTCTGAGCATTATCTGCTTCTTGTTGTGCGTTTTGGAGTTCTTGATAGGCTCTTTCGGCTGCGGATTTAGCACTATCAACAGCAGCTTGAGCCGCACTTATAGCTTTTTCATCACCACTAGCTTGTGCTGTTGATAACTGATTCTGTGCTGCACTTAGTTGTGTACAAGCATTTGAATAAGCACTTTGGGCTGTATTTACTCTTACATTTGCAGAATTAACTTTTTCTTGAGCGGCTGCAACATCTTCTGCTTCTTTTGCTGCATTAGCAGCTGCAGTATCAGCTTCTGCAGACTCTTTTTCGGCTTTTGTAGCAGCCTCAGCGTCTTTAGTTGCTGCAGAATTTTTTGCTTCTTCTGCTTCTAATTTTGCTTTTTGTGCAGCCTCTTGCCTTGCTCTTGCTTGTTCTAATGCATCACTTGTACTAATACTAAGGCTCATAAAATCTCCTTTCTATATGATTATTATCTTTTTTTTAAGTATACAATATATAATATATAACGTCATTTTTTTTTATAACTTTAACCTTTTTCATTTTTTTTTACAAAAATTTACATTTGATGTATAAAAAAGCAATTTTTTAAAAGTTAAATACTTTATATATACATAAGAGATATTTAAGAAAGAGAAATAAAAAGCCAAAAAGCAATGCTTTAATATGGCTTAGTTTTCAATCTTAAAACGGCAAAAAATGTTATTAGATTATATAGGAGTATTTAATTATGGCTATTGGCGCAAGAGATTTTATTGACAAATTATTAGTTGAAAAGTACGCACAAGAAAAAGTTGATAATCACGATGATGGAGCTTTAGTATCAAAAGTTTCTGCAGACGATATGATGAGTGCGATGAATTGTTCGGCAAATAACTTTAGGACGATGTTAGCCTTAAATAATCGACTTACTATGGTTTGTTATGGCGTTGTTGCTAAATCTGCTAAATATGTATGCACTGAAGATGTTGCATAAAAATTTTTAAATAATTTTAAAACAGTCATATCTGGTGTAAAATACTAGTATGACTGTATATTTTTTTTATGGAGATGAAGATTTCAATATTGAAATCGAACTAAAAAATTTAAGTTCTAGATTAAAACCTGAATTCAAATCTATGAGCCTTCAAACATTTGATAATCCTGATTTTAAAACTCTAATAGGTGCTATTAGAACCACACCTATGATGTTCGGAAAAATGTTGATAATTATTAATACTGAAAATTATTTCCTCTCTAATAAAAACTTTTTTGATGAAAGTGAACTGAGTGAAATTGAAAATGCTTTAGATAATAATATAGAAGATGTTGATATAGTTTTTGTACTAAAACTACCTCGAAACGAGAGAAAAACTCCTGATGCAAGACGTAAATTATTTAAAATATTATCCAAATATAATGTGAAGAAATTTCCTGTTATAGAATCTTACAAAACCCTAGAACTTACAAATTGGATAAAAAATCAAGCCAAAACAAAAGATATTAAGCTTGAAAATGATGCGATAGAAGTTTTAATTGATAGTATTGGAAACAATTTACGAGAATTTGATTTAGAGCTGGATAAATTAAAATTATTAGCGTATCCCAAAACGCAGATTTCTAAACAAATGGTAGAAGATATTTGTTATTCCAACGAAGACTTATTTGCACTTTCAGAAATGATTATGAGTGGAAATAGGGATAAAGCTCTTCTGGAATTTAAAAAACTTTTAGATAAAAAGCATCCTTTAGAAATTCTATCTGCAATACAGACTATGCTGAGGAAATGGATACTTATAAAATCAAATAAATCTCTTTCGATAGAAGAACTTGCTAAACTTGTTGGTATGAAAGAATTTGGAATAAAACAAACTCTTCAGAAATTAAAAAATACAAAAACCTGCGAATTGGTTCACTTAAAAGAGAATTTATTTAATGCAGAATACAATATTAAATCAGCGGAAAGCTTAGATATAGATTCGGAGGTTGAACTTGCTATTATCAGATAAATACCAATTTCTTACAAACTATTTTACGGAAGCTTTAAATATCAAAAATAGAGCTTTCCCACAAAGTTTACTTTTTTATGGAAATGACTTTGATGCACAATATACTTTAGCAAATGAAATCGCCAGGTTATTAAACTGCAAATTCAATAAAAATGATGACTGCCAATGTTTGAACTGCAAATGGATTAGAGAACATTCACACCCTGCTGTTCTCACAATTTCAAGACTTGATAATAAGCCGGAAGATGATGATTCTAAAACAGTAATTTCCATAAAGCAATCACAAATGATAAAAGAAATGTTACTTTCCGATTCAGAATTTCACAGAGTCTTCATTTTTTGTGATAAAGATGATAATGAAAAAATACTTGGATTAAATCAGTTTAATTTTCAAGCAGAAACAGCTAATTCTCTTTTAAAAATTATAGAGGAGCCCCAACCAAGAATTACGTTTATTTTTCTTACCAGATATGTAGAAGATTTGCTTTCTACGATAGTTTCTCGTTCACAGTGTTTTTTTGTGCCTTCCTTTAAAAAAGCAAAAAGTGACTACGACTGTATTGAAGGAATTTTTACTAACTACTATAATTTCGAAAGACAAAATCTGTTTCAGATTTCTCAAAAACTTAATGATTTAACAAAAGAATATACTGCAGCAGAAATACTAGAAGGAATTCAGAATTATATTCTGGAACTTTTAAAAGCAAATCCTTCAAATGGAAAGTTTCTTAAAGATATTCATTATGTTGAAGAAGCAATGCTTCAATTGAGAATTGGAATAAAAACAGTAAATATTTTTGACAATCTTTGCTTAAAAATTATAGATTAACATTCTGTATAAGGTGTTAGTGTTCCTAATAAATATGCATATACGTGAATATTATATATATATATGAAGAACACGATAAAAAGATATAAAGTAGCTACAATACAGCAAAGAAAAGAAGTTGTTATCATTGATACAGAAGATAAAGTTATACTAAATATACTTGATAGTAAAGCAGCAATGAAAAAATTCAGCGAATAATAAAACATAAACAAACTAGTGTTACCAATATATCTAAGAGGGTATGATTCTACTATATACAAAGCTTTTCTAAAATTCCATACTGCAACCACAGAATTCTGCTTTGCGTAATTCCATAACAAAGCTGGCATTATTAAAAAGAATGATACAAATAATATACAATAACATACTGTATAAACGTATAGATACTGCGTATTTAAACGAAATATATGAACGAGAGTATTGGAAGTGTAAATTGAAGATATACTCAGTAGAAAAAGAGGTACAAACATTAGCAAAGATGCTACTGCTGAAGCAAAACCTCGCCAAATAAATTTCAACGGTCTAAAATCCGGGATTTCTATCCTAAAAATGTTCTTTATTTTACCAGAATAAATATTCCCAGCTTCAATATCAATTTCTCTGTTAATGACATTAGATGTTAACTCCCAGAAATAGCCTTGTATAAAGAAAACCAACATCATTATAAGTATTGCATCAAAATATATAAACCACTCTAAATACTTTTGAGAAAAAAAACAACTTATAAAGTTAATTACCCAAAATAAGAAGATAAAAACGCCTACAGAAGCTATTAACTGCCAAAATCTTTGTTTAAAATTCTCTGTTTTAAACATCCAAATAAAAGGTTCAATCAAATCTTTTTCCTCATCTTGTAAGTGAAATACTTGTTACACCTGCATTTCTAGCACTATCCATTAATTTTACAACTGCACCGTGATCTGCATTATCATCAACTTGGATTAGGAGACCATCAGGAAAATCTTTTAAATTTTTAGACACTACCTGTTCCAAATCTGAAGCAAGAATCTCAGTATCATTAAAAAAGTATTTATTGTCTTGAGATACACTAAAATTCATTATTTTCGAATCTTTTACTATCTGTTCTTCATTAACTATTTCAGGTACAGCGAGATTTAAACCTTGTTGATCCAACAAAGGCGCTATAACCATCATAATAATTAATAATACTAGAAATATATCTGTAAGCGGTGTTATATTTATTTCATTAAAACTGTCACGCATTATTCACTCCAATTTTCATATTGGTTATCTTGTCCAACAGAACTAACAGCTTGAGGCACACTTTCTTGAGCCTGCTCAAGCTTCTTTTGCTCTTTTTTATTTAAAGGCTCACCTGCAACAATGAGCTTTTTGTAATTAGCGTCCTGAGCCGCATCCATTATATCCATAATAATAGAACTCTTTGCCTTTTCATCAGCTTTTACAACAACTTCAGCCTTTTCATTATCCCCCTTTAAGGCAGCTAAGTCCGTTGATAGCATAGAAATAGAAGAACGTTTATCTCCAACATAGACAGTACCGTCTTTTGTTACAGACACAGTAACTTTACCTTGCTCTATTGATGTTCCACTATTAACTTCTGGAACTGTAATGGCATTATCTACAGATTGAAAAGTCGGTGCAACAACCATCATTATGATTAACAAGACCAAAAAGATATCCGTTAGTGGTGTTATATTTATCTCAGTAAATAAAGCTTTTTTACCTGTTTTAATGCCCATAACAATCTAACCTCAATAATAAATTAACCTAAAGCAACACTACCTGATTGTGATTTTAAACTTGATTCATCCTCAGAATCTACAAAACTTAAGAACAACAACTTGATTAATTGGAAATCATCTTCAAATCTTCTAACAGTAGATTGGAAAGTGTTGTAGCAAACAACAGCTACAATAGCAACGCCTAAACCAAAAGCAGTAGCAATTAAAGCTGATCCAATACCCATAGCAACAGCAGCAGATTGGTTTCCTTGTGATGCCAAATCTTGGAAAGTATACAAAATCCTGACAACTGTACCAAATAGACCTAAGAATGGTGCAACACCACCAATTGTACCTAGAATAGTCAATCGATGTTCTAATTTTCTTGTTGCCAGAGCAGAAGCTATATCAAAAGATCTGGAAAAACCATTCTTTTGTTCAGAAAATATCCTTACACCTTCTTCTGTAACTTCACCTATAATACCACCGCATTGAACTGCTAAATTTTGAGCCCCCATTAGGTTATTTTTTGCAAGCTCTTTTTGCAATTTAGGAATAAATTCAATAACATTTCTTTTGTTTGCATTATAAAAAGCAGCCCTATCAATTGCTACTGCAACTGTTAAAATTGAACAAATAAGAATTGGCAACAATACCGGCCAGTCTAATTGAATTGAATGTAATAATAATTCCATAATTTTATCCTCTTTTCTCTATTATTTGCACTTAATTTATTCTCGGGTCTGCAATTTTAATAAAAGCAACTACATTTCCCCCTAATATCTTGACGCATTGAATACGTTATAATCGAATGTAAACTGTATATCAATACTTTGTCCTTTAAAATCTGCAGGAAGCGGTCTGAAAGGCGCTGTTAACTCTACTGCTTTCAAAGCTGCCTGGTCAGCAGACGGCATACCTGAAGACTTTTGTACTCTGCAAGAAAGTAATCTACCATCCTTTGCTATTTTAAATAATAGCACAACACGTTTACTTTCATTACCCTTTGGAGGATCCCAATTTAGCTTAATTCTCCTTTGTAATTCTCTCATATAAGGTCCGAAATCAGGTTCCCTGAGAGCATCAATACCTGGTGCCCCACCACCTCCGCCAGGATTACCGAGATTACCAGAACCACTAGAACCGCGAGATAGTTGACTACCACTGCCACTTGAAGACGGAGACAAAGAAGGTCTAGGAGCATAAGCACTACCTCTTCCACCTCCGGAAGAACTACTACCAGATTTTGCACCAGTTGGTGCAGATGTACCACCGATAGGACCTGTTGCTAACGTCTTACCTACAGGCGCACCTTTGGGAGCTGGAACAGCAAACTTTGAACTAGGCTTAGCAACAGGAGCCGGACTTGACACAGGCCTTGCTGATGGTCTAGCAGTTGGTGGTGCAGGTTTTGCAGGCGATGGTTTTGCCTGAGGAACTTGCTGTGTAGTCTTTTTAGCAGGAGCTTGCTGCACCTTACTAGCAGTTTGTTGCTGTTTAACCTGTTTCTTGATTTCTTTTTGCTGTTGCTTTATCAACTTATTTGCTCTTTGTGATGCTGCAGACGGCTTTGAAGCTTTCTTAGGAGCTGGTGACGGCATTGAGACCTTTCTTTTAGGATCGTTTATACCACCGCTTCTGGAATTCATATCTGAGCGATTTTTTGTTTTAGGATTCCGGGGTTGCGCCTCTTTATCTACAAGCACAAACTCTATATCCTTCTTTAACTGAACTTCTGGCTTTTTGAACAGGCTCAAATTTATACCCATCAGTGCTAAGGCAACTGTTATTATCCATATCAACAATACTACAGCAGGATGCATTGCAGAAGATATTGCCAACGATTTTTTTATAGATAACACTTCGGGTTTACTTGTAACAATCGTCGGCAAGGTATAATCTTCTATATTCTTATCCTCGTCCTCATCCTGTATAAAACTATTTCTACTAATTAATGACACTTTTCCTTATCTCTCTTTTATTACCCTTTTAGAATAATAAATATTATCGCATTTTAAATTAACCTACTTACTAATTCTCATAACTATAACTTGAAGCTGATACAGTAATCGGTTGGGTTAACATAAGATCAATACAAGCATTTGCCGGAATTTCCACGTCATTTCCTTTATCCCATACTGACTTAACTAAGCCTCCACCTGCTCCAACAGCAGTCCCCAATGCTGCACCTCTTCCGACATTTCCACCTGCAAGAGCGCCGAATACTAAGCCGGATAAAGCTCCTGCAGCACTACCAGCAGCTAAATCCTTTGCATAATCCTTTGTTACGTCTAATTTTGTACCACCAATTAAAACTCCCGAATTGTCATCGGTCTTGATTACAGCAGAAATAGGAATTTGAGTACCATAAGGTGTAAATATTTGAGTAAATCTTATACTCAATTTACCATTCATACTACCCCTCTTAGCCTTTGAAGCCTCAATAACTGTACCGGAAATTGTACTTCCCACAGGTGCAATTAACTTATTATTATAATAAAAATCTGAATTTAAAGCCATTGTAACAGTCTGCCCTACAATTGCTGTTTTAGAAGAAACAGGAGTTGTAAACATAGCAGGCATTGACGTTCCAGCAGGAACCATTACTACATTACCGTGTAAAGGTTGACTTGAACTATATTGCATTGGTTGCTGTACATAATTACTATTATATACAGGTTGGGTCTGAGCTTGCTGAAATGAATAATTCGCAGCAGCAAAACTCACATTTAAAGAGCTTAATGTTAGTATCAGACCTGTTGCTATTAATTTATCCTTCATATTTAACCCTCCCCTTATTACATTTTATTATTAATGAATGATTTGTCAATTTATTATTGTATGCGTCATATGAATCGGAGCAACTAGAACAACAATTAAATCTGCACCTGACGCAATAGTTACATGTTCCCCCATTTTTCTTTGCGCCCCGGGTACACATTGCAGAGTTCCCATAGCTCTGAACATTGCCCATCTCTGATAATGAGGAACTCTTATATATTTTTCTGGCGGTGTTAATTGACCGCCTATAATATTGTTATTACTAGTGTATATATAAGCTTTTATAGGAATTTCATAACCGTCTGAAAGATACATTTTGTTTACAAAAACCTTCATTGCCGCATTTGTACCTCTAATAGGCTCATTCTTCTTGTCAATATACCCCTCTAGTTTTGTTCCTTGAGGAATAACATTTTTATTGTACAAATATATATCTGTAACTACGTTAAAATATAGCTTATCACCCTCCTCACAGTATGCGGTGGAAAATTCTTGTAGCGAAATTACGGGAATATGAGTTCCTGTTGGCACATCAAACTCGTCGTAATCTCTTAAGTTTAACTCAGCTGCAAAAGTGCCGCAACCTAATATAAAGAACAACAATAACAGAATTAAATACCTCATACATTATATTATATAATGCAGGATATAAAATTGTAAACTTCTTACCCTTTTTCAAAATCCTTTAAATACTCTTTAACAAGATTTATTGGAGTTGCAAAACCTATTCCGATATTTGAAATATTATTATCAGGATTGTATATTGCTTGATTTATACCTATAATTTCTCCTTTTGTATTTAGCAATGGCCCGCCTGATGAACCTGGATTAATTGCGGCATCAGTCTGAATTCTGTTTTTTGTATAATCTATTCTTGAAATTATCCCCTGAGTTAAAGTTCCGCTAAATCCAAAAGGATTACCTATTGCTAAAACCTTTTCTCCTACTCTGACCTTTTCGGAATTTCCAAGTTTTACAGTTTTAAAATCTTTTTTAGCATCAATTTTAAGAAGAGCAATATCTTTATTTTCTCCTAAACGTTTTAAAACTTTTGCATCATAATTCTGTCCATTATTGGTGGTTACAACAACTGCATTACCAACGTCAATAACGTGAGCACTTGTCAAAATCACCCCACTTTTATCAATTATACAGCCAGTGCCACAAGATAAACCATCTGAAAGCTGGGAATCTACAGTTACAATAGCCGGATTTATTTCTTCGTAAATAGAAACTGCACTTTTTTCAATTTTCCCAAAAGCGAAAACTGGTAATGATAACACAAACAGTAAAGCTGTACAAAAGAACTTTTTATACATATAAATTTCTCCTACTTTACACAAATAATTACAAATCTTTACTTATAAAACAATCACCGTTCAAAAAGCTTATAGTATATATATTGCAAGGTTTCAAATTTTAATGTATAATGAACAAGATGTTTTTATCACAATCGACACAGAAGGAGAAAATTTATGTCAAGAATTGAAAGTTTTAAAAGAGCTTTAGACGAAAAAAGAGCGGTTAAAATTATTGCAGGTATTGATAATTTTGATATTGAAAACATAAAGAAAGTTATTGCAGCAGCATCTAATTCCGGTGCCAGTGCAATTGATATTTGCGCAGATTCTGATATCGTATCTATGGTAAGACACATGACTGATTTACCATTGTTTGTATCATCAGTAAAACCTCAAGAATTAGCTCATGCTGTCATTCTTGGAGCGGACGCAGTGGAACTTGGTAATTTTGATGCTTTATACAAAAAAGGACAATCTTTTACAGCTGCACAAGTTCTTAAGCTTGCTGTAGAAACAAAAGAACTTATCGGAAATGACGTATTTTTCTGCGTTACTATTCCTGGAGAAATTGAAATTTCTGAACAAATAGAACTTGCTAGAAAATTAGAAGATTTAGGAGTAGATTTAATCCAAACAGAAGGACATTTCTCTAATGAAACACCTTCAAACGGTGTAAGAGGTCTTGTCGAAAGAGCTGAATTAACGATTTCTAATACAATAGAACTTTCAAGAAATATAGAACTACCTATAATGACCGCTACAGGTATTAACCCAACAACTGCTTCTTTAGCTTTTGCAGCAGGTGCTTCTGCTATTGGATGCGGTTCTTGCATTAACAAATTAGATTCTGAAATTGCAATGTTAGCTGTTTCTAGAAGTTTAGTTGAAATTGCAGATCGTAATGCTCAATACACAGTAGAGTTAGTTTAGTATAGTTTAGTATATATTATATTAAGATAAAGACCCTTCCTTTTTAGGAGGGTCTTTTATTAAGAAATGTAACAATTTATTTTTATTAACTCTTTTTTATTAAAGTTTTAGCAAAAATATGCCGTAAACCATGTAAAGGGACTATTTTAAGGACTGAAAAACTATGGGAATGGCAGCATCACAAG
>CALUVP010000070.1 GCA_944324215.1 Candidatus Gastranaerophilales bacterium
CTATGTTTTCCGGATTATAAATTGATCCTGTTGTGGAGTAAGCGAGATATTTTTGATAAGTTACAGCTTCACGTCTTAGGGTTGATATGGATTTTACATAGTTGTTTACTTCTTGCAGCTTTCTAAATGATTCATAATAACTTTCAGGCTTTCCCTTATACTTTTCTGCAAGATTATCAACATTTAGAGTTAATAAATTTGCTTTTGTTATAAAAAGTTGTAAACTCTCATTATCTTCTATACAATCAACAAGCTTTTCCAGCATAGGGATTATTTCGTTTGCGTCATTTGTAAATTCAGAATTTTTATCTTTTTTCTGAATAATATTTATAAATGCAGGATTGTCCTTAGGAACAGGTTTTAAGTCCGCAGGGTCATTGAAATTTTCTTGGGATTCAAAAATAGGGGTTGTTACTTTTGTTTTACTTTTTTCTATTTTGTCTCCGAGATTAGGAAGAGTTCCCGCATAACCTTTTCCTTGCAATTCCTTCTCCAAAGCTTTATCTTTCCTGTTCCAGAAAAAAGCTTGGGATGGTAGTGTTATACTTAATAAAATTAAACAAATTAAAAACTTTTTCATGATTATATTATATTTCTTTATTCTCAAAAGGCAAAATTTTTGAAAATAATAAAGAACTAATTACTTTTACCTGCTCTATAACCGCAATAGGCATATATAAAAGGAAGAATTCTATCTAAATGAAGATTCCCTATTAAAGGAAATTTTGCTAATACAAGAACTCCTACTAAGTCATCTATATTAACAATACAATCTAATAGGGTAAGTTTCCTATCCGGAACTCGATCTTGGGGGTCACATATAACGTTAGCTAATGAGGCAGCGCCGTACATACCTATTAGAAGCCCTCCTAACATTGCTAATATTTTTCCTGGAATATTATTATAATTTTTACTTGATTCACATAATTTTAAACTTCCTCCAACTACCCAAGCTGGAATTGAAGCATTTAAAAACTGAAATATACCCTCTTTTAGTTTGTTTTTGTTACTTTCCTGATCTTCTCCCAACACACCGGCACCAACGCCACCAATAATAGATGTCGCAGAAAGCGCAACCATTTCTTTTAATCCATATTCTATTTTGAAGGGATTTGAAACTTTTTGTTTTTTCATAAAGTACAACATAGGTAATGCACATCCTAATGCAGCTCCAAATCCAGCTTTTATATGATCCTGTGTTGTAGCCTCTCTTAAAGATTTGTTACGCTTTACTAATAAAGCATCTATTACAGAGTTGTTTTTATTCGGCCTGATGCACTCCGCTGAATTTCTTAGTTTATTTTGCGTTGTATAGTTGATATTTAAGCTAGATACCATAAACCCTTCCTCCTGAATTATACATAATCTAAAAATTATTCGCAAGTATTTTTATTTTTCTTTTATATCTAAAGTAATAATTTTTGACTAAATGTTAATTTTTGTAACAATTTTTATAAAAAGCCTAAAGTATTCAAAAAAAATGACGATATACATATTACAAAAGGGAAAAGAAAATAAGCTCGGGAAAAAGGAATCGAGAATATGGGATTAAATGTATCAGCATCATTAGCGTATAATTTAGAGAAATCAGATATTCTAAGAAATAATGCAAGAACTATTTTGAATAATGGTGGCGCATCTTCTGAAGTTACGGAAAAGATTATTGAAAAAACTCTTTTTAACAACAATGAAACTTTAAAAGAAGTTTATACTACTCCTCAAATGAGTGTTTTAAAGGCTTCGACTCAAATCACTCTAAATGAATCATTGAAAGAAACTTTAAAATATCTAAAAGAACATGCAAGAAAGAACGATAATAAAAAACCTGTGTTGGGTGAATTATGGAATATTTTCGAAACCAATAACAATGCCTCTGAACAAAATCCATATAGGGGTGAATTATATGATTTTGAAATCGACAAAAATGCAAAAAATATTTTTGCAGCATAGAAACAAGATATCTCCTCAAAAGGCGGTATTTGAACTATTTGGCAAATACCGCCACCTCCTCATTTTAAATTTGAACTTTTACAATTACTTTTTTTACGTTTAATTTTTTATCGGCATCTAAGGATGGTTGATGAGCATCTTGTGGAAAAAATATTAAAAAATCGCCTTCTTCTAATATTTGATAAAAATCAGACTGATTATTCTCTAGAAATTCTACATCTTTTTCTTCGTTATATTTTTCTGTAGTAGTGCAATTTGTATAATCTGTAACTCCCACTTTTTCTGTGCCTGATATCATATATTGAATGTCAATATATCTTTTATGGGCTTCATAAGGTGCTGTATCTTTCGTATCATAACTTTGAACATTTGCGAATATATTTTCTCCTTCAATTTTATATTTTCCATCTGGTAAAGCTTTTAAATCATTGTTTTTTAGCCATTCAAAACCTTTTTTTAGATTTTCTGAAATCCCATAATATGTTTGTGAGTTTTTTAATTTATCTTTTATCATACTATCCCCCTATTTTGTTTCTTAATAAATCTTAACAAAATATTATAAAAAACGCAATTTTTGAAAAGCAAAATACTTTATATAAATGTAAGGTTAAAAGGTTAGTTTTAATTATTACGCAGGTTAGTTAAAGTTAGGTAGGTCCACTATGTTAATGTCATTCTGGGAAGTCCAGAGATTAACACGCGAAATAAATTATTTAGAGAAGCAGGCGATAGAAACTCGCAACAGACTATCTCAATATCAGAAGTATGCGAGTGCTCTCGGTGGTTCAAGTGTTATGACAATGAACAATATCGCTGGCTTATCTGCGGAACTTTTACCTAGAGCAGCTATGTTTGCGCAGTTCTCAAACCAAGCAAGCTCTATGAGTGCAATGCAAAATCTTCAAACAATGAAGATGACAGGAATGGTTCCTTGGACTGGAAATGCCTTGGCTCAGTATCAAATAGAGATGAGTGCTTTTGCTAAATTTAAAGAAGAATCTATGAAAGCTTTAAAACAGCAAGAAATTCAGATTTTGAATGAAAAAGAAAAGGAAATACAGTTAGAAATGAATGATATAGAACAGAGAATTAAGATGAAGCGTGCAATGCTCGAATCTGTAAAACAACTGGCAGCAGAGGATGCTAGAAATAGTGCTCCTAAGTTTGGCCTAGGATAAGCTTTATAAATTAAACTCTAGAAACTAGAATGTGTGTAGAGAAAAGTGAAGTGTAGACCTATTAATTTAATAAATTCCCCTCGCCTCTTTCCCCAAAGAGGCTTTTTATTTGGAAATTTTTAGTAAACAGGAATATCAATAGGATTTAGTAATTTTACACTAAGAACGTCACCTTTATTTATATAAACATCTTGTCCTTTTCTAAACATATCGGCAACACTATCGCCAATCCAGTAGCCGACACCACCAATAAATCCACCAATAGCACAGATTGGTGCTGTAAGATATTGAATTCCTGGTGCTGATTCACCGGCTTTCAAGCCGTAATTAGTTGCGTTCTTGGTTATTTCAACTCCTCGTTCATAATTTTTTTGTAAAGCTTCGCCATAACCTAAATTTTTGTATAAAGAACCATCATAATAAATATTATCAAATTGGCAAACTGCCATATCAAGAGGTATTTGGCGTCCGTTTGGAGTAACAACATGATCAAAATCTAAGTACAACTTGGCACCTCTAGAAAATCTTTTTGCAGTATTTACTTTATTTATACTTCCTCTGACAACAGTTCCAGTTGGTAAAATTACATTTGTATCAGTTGAGAGTTCATTTTTTAATGTAGCTACAAAAGAATCTCCTTCGCTACCTGAAAAAGTGCTAATGGGTTGAAGAAATTCCAATTCAAAAACTGTTCCGGCCGGTATTCTTTTGGTTCTTGCGTCAGCCTTAAAAGTTCCTGCAAACGCACTAAAAGATGTCACGCATAAAGCCAACATTAATATTATTAATTTCTTCATAAACTCTCCTCCGATTTCAGAATATTGTACCATGTCGAAACGTTAATTGCAATCAATATTAATATCTTGTTGTTTTTTAGAAAAATATTTGATCATTTGGGAGGCTGCAATAGCTGTAAATGGAACACAAATTACAATAGCGATACTTCCAATTAACGCTGATGCTGTTTCAGTAACAACTTGGTTAAGGTTAATAAATTTTTGCAAGTCAATATTTTCAGCAAGTAAAATTAAAGGAAGAGAACCGCCTAAATAAACTAATATTAAGGTATTTGCCATTGTTCCAATAATATCTTTTCCAACATTCATTCCTGATACGAAGAGTTCTTTAACAGTCTTGTCCAAATCTATTTGATAAATTTCATTAATCGTACTAGCAATGGACATTGCAACATCCATAACGGCTCCAAGAGTTGCAATAATCATTGTAGAAATTGTAATACTAATAAAATCCAGTTCCGGATGAGCAGTGTATAGAAACATTGAGTTTTCACCGGTAAATCCAGTAAGATGTGCTACAAGCATTGTTGTATAAGATAGTAAACCTGCAAATATAAGGCTTAAAATCGCACCAATAAGTGCTGATGTGCTTTTGGAATTAAACCCTCCTACCAAATACATAGTAGCAGCTGTAGAAACTATACAGATAATAATTGTTGCAAAAACAGGGTTAAGTCCGAATAAGATTAAAGGAGAAAGCACATGTGTAATTAGCAATACAGTTAATCCTATTGAAAAGAGGCTGAATAACCCTTTTTTTCTGCCTATGTAAAGAAGCAGAGCGCAAAATACAAAAGAAAGCCATCCTAATGTACCCGCTCTTTTTATATCTTCTATAGAAAACTCAATGCCGTTTCCGTTATCCTCAGCGTGAAGTATTACTTTTGTATTTTTCTTTAATTTAATATCGTAATAAGGATTTCCGGTAAGCATATTGTCTAATTCTACCGTTTGACCTTTAAATTCACCACTTAGAATTTTAACCTGGATAGTTTGTTTTGTTTGCGTAACACCATCTTCTAAATCAATGTATTCAATATTTTCAACTATACCTGTTTGTGAGGGTAGAATTTTACCCTCATCAGCGTTGGCTGAAATACAAAACATAGTAAAAATTGATAATATTATTAATAAAAATTTTTTCATAAGCATTAATCTTCTGTACCAAATAATCTTGTTTGCAGGGATGGAATGTTTTTCCCTAAATGTCTATAACCCTCCGGTGAAACTTTTCTTCCCCTAGGAGTTCTCTGAAGCAACCCTGCTTGAAGAAGGTAGGGTTCGCAAACGTCTTCTATTGTTCTCACATCTTCACTTAAGGCTGCTGCAATTGTTTCAACCCCTACAGGTCCCCCATCATATTTTTCTATAATTAGATTTAATAATGCTCTATCTGTATTATCAAGTCCAAACTCATCAATCCTTAGTATGTCTAAAGATTCATTTGCAACTTCTGAGTTAATCTTGCCGTCATACTTGACTATTGCAAAATCAGAAACTCTTTTGATAAGTCTGTTTGCAATTCTTGGAGTGCCTCTGGAACGCTTGGCAATAGCCTTTGCACCTTCTTCCGTAATATCTATTTCAAGTATTTTGGCTGTTCTTTGTACAACTTGGGCAAGTTCATCTATTGTATAAAATTCCAATCTATGAATCATTCCAAATCTATCTCTTAAAGGACTTGAAAGCTCTCCAGCTTTTGTTGTAGCTCCGATAAGAGTAAATTTAGGTAAAGGTATTCTTAAAGTTTTTGCAGTTTGGGTTTTCCCCGTTGTCATATCAAGAGTGAAATCTTCCATCGCAGGGTATAAAATTTCTTCTGCAACTTTATTAAGGCGGTGAATTTCATCAATGAATAAAATTTCTCCACCTTTCAAAGACATCAAAATACCTATGATATCTCTAGGTCTTTCAAGTGCCGGAGCTGATGTTATTTTAATTTCTACTCCCATTTGAGATGCTATAACACCTGCAATTGTTGTTTTACCCAGACCCGGGGGACCATAAAATAACATGTGATCTAATGGCTTGTTGCGTTTTTTAGCCGCCTCCAAAATAATTTTTAAAGTTTCTTTTAAAGAAGTTTGTCCAATGTAACTATCAAAATCTTTTGGACGAATACTGCTCTCAAAAGTGTTATCATATTCTATGGTTTCTGATTTTATTATAGGATTTTTTTTAATCCTTTTTTCTAACCCTTCATCGTCTGATATTATTGCCATATATTAATACTAGCATAAAAGAGCATTTTTAAAAAATATTTAAAAAATATATTAGCAAACTCTATTTGTGTTAACACCTTTAAGCGAATCTCTAATAAGGTTAAAAGTTTCAGTTAGAATATAATCGACAGCTTCCTTGGTATTATAAGCAATATGAGGTGTTATTATAACATTTTTCATCTCAAATAATTTTTGTGTAATAAGTGCTGTTTCCACACAATAAGGTTCAGATTCACTTATTATATCGGTAATTTCTCCTTTATACGTGCTTAGAAACTCACATTCCAAAACGTCTAAAGCTGCACCGCTTAATTTTTCTTTTGCCAAATTATCATAAAGAGCTTTTATGTCTATAAGTTCTCCTCTTGAAGTATTAACTATATATGCGCCATCTTTCATTTTATTAAATTCATCATATGATAACATGTGATAATTTTCTTCAGTATAAGGAATATGAAGGCTTATAATGTCAGAACTTGAAAGTAATTCATCCATACTTACAAAATCACAATTTCCACTAAGCTCAGGATTTTTCATGTAAGAGTGTACCAGAACTTTCATCCCAAAAAATCTTGCAATTTTGGCAACAGCTGTTCCTATAGATCCGCATCCGATGATTCCTAAAGTGTAAGAGCTCAAAACTCTACCTTCATAAATTTTGTGATTAATAGTATGGCTCTTCATATCATAATATGCAGGTAATAAATTCCTTATAAGAGCTAGTATAAGTGTAGTTGTGTATTCAGCAACAGAATACTTTCCATACTGCTCTATATTAAAAACTGCTATATTATGCTTTGTGCAGTAATCAATGTCAATATGGTCATACGCACTGGAACGAGTTGTTACTATTCTAAGATTTTTGAATTTTTTAAGAATATTTTCTTTAACACTTGATGTAGTAAATACACTTATAATGTCAGTATTTTCAAGAACATTATCATCTAAAATAGTGTCTGCAATGAGTGGTTCTTTTATGAATGTTATCTCAAAATCCTTTAAGTCATTTTTATCAAAAAAATCTCTTTCCGAATCCCTAAAATCAAACATTAACATCTTCATCTTTTACAGTCTCCTTTTAGAAACAAGTATGAGACTAAACGACAAAAATAAAATTCTTCACACGGGTAATTTTAATGGTTATGCTTGTGACATTTTACCGGCAAGAGCTTGAAGGTTTGTATAGTCTTGTATATTATAAGCTTCATCTACGGCAAGCCTGCCATAGAAGATACTATCAGAAGTTGCTCTTCTTTTTTGAGCTCCAGCACTAGTCATTTGGCTTTGATATTCTTTAGCTTCTTTAAGTTGCGTTCCTCTAAGTTCAGAAATTTTTAACCCTTGAGTAACTTCATTATATTTTTTAGAAGCTTCTTTGTAGGTACCGATAGCTGTACTGTAAGCGCAGCTTGCTTTTTGCTGTAATGCTAACCAATGCTCTTTCCACTTAGCATGGAAACTTTTTCGTTCCTCAAAACTTTTATCTAAATTTTCCCAATGATTATTCATTCCAAACAAATCATTAGGATCAACTTTAACACGTTTACCGTCGATTTCTACGTACCAATTACCGTCAGTACTTTTGTTTGCCGGCATGTACTGTCCATTTACCCAGACTTTTGCTTGTTGTGTATTATTAGATACTTGTACCACGTGTTTATGCTCCTTGTATATATAAAGTTTAAATAACTAAAAAAATTGCCTTTTTTGTAAACAAATATAAACTTTATTAAAGATTTGTAAAAAAATGAAAAGAAATAGTTTACTTTTGTTATATAGTGTAGCAATAATATTATTGTAAGGAGTATATATCGCAAATCTATTAAGTAAAGAACAAGTATTTCAGGATGAGTATTTCGTCAAGGATGCAAGCAGAGAATTAGTGAACAGACAAAATAAGATACTAAGGAGAGTGTAACCTCCTCATTCGAAATAGTGTGCTAAATACATGGAATGTATGTTTTGAATAAGTGTTTACGACAAAGGATGTCGGTGTACTTATGAAAAATGTGTAGTCAATCGTTTTAATTAAGATTAATGGTAGTAAAGGTAGTAAATCTTAGATAGGTTGTGATTAAGGGTACATATCCAAAAAAGAAAGAGAGAATTTTCTGAAAAAATAGCCTAAAAACGAGGCTTAATCAAGGCTGTCTTGTTTAGAAAGAACAGTCATAGGGAAAACTGCGCCTTAAATAAGTGCAGTAGTCCAACTATCGCAAAAATAAATAGAGTAACATAGATTGCTGCACAAGGAATGTGTAGTATGGAGCGGATTGCGTTTTTTTAGAGCGTCTGTTCCACAAAAGTACGTATCGGAGAGAAAAGAGAAAGGAGATTCAACTATGGCACTCACAATCAACACAAACATTTCGTCAATCATTGCTCAAAGAAGTTTGAACAGTGCGACGACAAATTTGAACACATCTTTAGAGAGGATGTCGACTGGGTACAAAATTAACCACGCAAAGGATAATGCTGCTGGTTATTCCATCGCAAATATGTGGGAAACTCAGTTAGGTTCTTTGGATGTGGCAGCTGACAATGCTGCAACAGGTTCAGATATGTTAACATCAGCAGAACAAAGCTATGGTTTGCTATCTGACCACTTACAACGTATAAGAGATTTGACCGAACAAGCGGCGAACGGTACTTATGCTTCAGCTTCTTTAAAAGCTATCCAATCAGAAATTGAAGCAAGATTGGATGAAATCACGCGTGTAGCTTCAAATGCTGAATTTAACGGTATTAAGCTTATGTCTTATGTTGATGACGGTGTTCCATCAGGTGTTGGAATTACTTCTGATGGTATTAACTTGCAAGTAGGTATAAATGGTGATAACGCCAGTGTTATAACATTAAATGTAGATTTATTTAGAAGTGCAACTGTAAGTGGCTTGTTTAGCGGGCTTACTGGTGCAAATTCTAACGGTATAACTCTTGATACTATGCTAAAACAAGCAAATAATGATGGTACCGCTATTGATTTTGATGATGAAAACATTAATAAAATTCTCGCAGCAGCTTGTAGTGGTTTAGTGTGTCTAGATCCGGATACAGATTCTTATAAATTAGCATCTGACAGCCAAGATGGAAATGGTGCAAAAGAAATGTTAGATTTTCTTGATGCAGCAATAGATAATATATCATCACGCGTAACTAAAATTGGTGCTGCGCAAAACAGAGTAGAATCAGCAATTACAGCGATAGATGTACAATCTCAAAACTTAACATCATCTCTATCTACTTTAAGAGATACAGATGTTGCAGAAGAATCATCTAACTATATACAAGCTCAAATTCTTCAGCAAGCATCTGCAACACTTCTTGCAACTGCTAACCAAACTCCTAGTATAGCATTAAACTTGGTATAGTATAATACCAAATTAGTGCAACTACTGGATATGCAGTAAGATAGAGGTATATATGTTTGATAAAACAATATTATCTTGCCTAGTGTGTTGATTAGGGATTTGATAATAAAAGGGAAAGCTTTTAAGTTTTCCCTTTTAACTTTTTATTACCATACAAACCGATTTACGCTATATCTGGTTTATGATAATATTCAAAACATGGAAAACATAAAGTTACTTATTGAAAATGAGCTAAAGAGAGTCAATAGAGAGCTTTCAGAAATTGGGTTTGAACAAGCAAATATAGATAAGGCTGTAAAAGAGTTGCTTAGTTCTAAATCTAAGAGGATAAGAACATTTGTTACAATATTATTTATAAAAGCAAATTTAATAAAAAAAGTTTCTGATGAAACCATAAAAGTTATAACAGCAGGGGAAATTATACATAATGCTTCTCTTTTACATGATGACGTGTTGGATTGTGCTAAATATAGAAGGGGAAATTTAGCTTTCTGTAATGTTTTTTCCCCTCATATATCAATATTAACAGGAGATTATTTATTAGCAATAGCAATAGAGAATTTACAGAAAGTAAATAACATTGAAGTTTCAACAATTTTTCTTGATTGTACTAAAAAAATGTGTTCCGCAGAAATTAATCAATTTATCCTAAGGGGTAAAAGTCCAACATTATCAGAATATATAGATATCTGTGCTGGCAAAACAGCTGCATTATTTGAGGCAATTATGGAATCTTCTGCGATTATCGAAGGCTTGGATAGAAATTTGTTTAAGAAATTTGCTTATAATTTTGGTATATTCTTCCAATTAAAGAATGATTTATCAGAAGCATCTATAAAATCTGATAGTGAAAATAAAATAAATACTCCAAAAGATTTTTTAGGTATTGAAAAAACAATGGTTTTAATAGATAATTATCTGGAGAAGATAAGAGGGGTTATAAGAGAATTACCTGACAACATATATAAACAGGGTTTAGAGGATTTGTTAAAGATTTTATGATAGATAAACAACGATTAAAAGCAAATGTAAAAGAAACAATAGATACAATAGTTTTTGTTGTAGTAGCGGTTATTTTAATTAGATTTTTTGTAGCAGAACTGAGATGGATTCCATCTGGTTCAATGAAGCCGACTTTGGTAGAAGGTGATAGAATTGTGGTGGAAAAAATAACTAAATTTCCAAATTTGGTAAAAAATCATAGTTTTGAAAACACTCCAAAGCGTGGTGATATAATGATTTTTTATCCTCCATTTGTAAAGCTAAGAACAACACCTTGGGCTGTATTCAGTAGATTAACCGGTTTTTTCTGTAAAGATGTTGCGTATATAAAACGTGTAGTGGGGTTGCCTGGGGAGAAATTGGAAATAAAACAATTGAAAAATGGTGCTTATAAAGTTTATATAAATGATAAGCCTTTAGAAGAAGACTATATAATGAGTGAATATGATTTTCATAAATGCAAATCTGATATGTTTTGTGGTCCATTGATTATACCAAAAGGTCAGTATTTTATGATGGGTGATAACAGAGGAAATTCCATGGATAGTCGTTTTTGGGGAACTTTACCAAAAGAGCGGTTTATAGGGCGTGCAGTTTTTCTTTTTTGGCCTTTGTCTCGTGTAAAATCTTTGTAATTTTATATACTTAAGTTGTAGAAATTTCTAACTTCTTGAGAATTTATTTTTATTAGAAATCCTTTTAATATGATAGTGTGAAGGAATAAAATCCTGAGAACAGCTATCGCACAAGTATTGTCAAGAATTGGCAATAGTTTTTGAATGTTCATGGAAGAAAGGTAAAGAAAAGGAGATCTAATTATGGCACCAATCACAATCAACACAAATTTAGCTTCTTTAACAGCTCAGCGGAATTTGTCAGCTGCAACAACAGGAATGAATACTGCAATGGAAAGATTATCTACAGGTTTTAGAATTAACTCCGGTGCAGATGACGCAGCCGGATCAGCAGTGTCAACATTAATGGAAGCCCAGATATCAGGTTATGATGTTGCAGAATCAAATGCATCAATGGGTTTGTCATTACTTGATACTTCAGAAGGAGTTTTAGATATAGTAGGAGATTACCTACAACGTATAAGAGATTTGACCGAACAAGCAGCAAACGGTACATATGGTACTTCTTCAATGCAGGCTATCAGAACAGAAGTTCAACAAAGAATGCTTGAAATAAATCGTTTATGTGAGGTAATCGATTTCAATGGTATAAAATTGTTAGATGGTACAAGTTCTGCTTACGTAAGCGGATCTGGTGTAAATTTACAGGTAAGTAATAATTCCGGTACTCCAAATATTATAAACTTAGACAGTTCATTATTTGCATCAGCAAAATGTACAGCATTGTTTATAACAGGAGAACCTGGTAGAACATCTGATAATTGGTATGAAAGAGGTCAGGCAGATATCTCAGGAAACTTAGATAATGTTCCTGTTACTTACCAAACTTCTGCTTTGTATGCCAGAATAACAGGAAAGACTGTAACTCTATCAAATAATACAGTTTATGATTATACAAAATTAGGTTATACGGCAATTTTAGATAATACATATGATCCAGAAAATGATGGAAGCGCTATTACCGGTATAAGTTCAAATATAACAGCTCTTTGTGATGCTGTATACACAGATGATGCAACTGCTCGAGAATTTTTACAGTTTATAGATGAAGCAATCGAAAATGTATCAGACAGAAGAACCTTAATAGGAGCTTATATGAACAGGGTAGAGTCAGCTGTTGATGCTATAGGGGTGCAAAAGGAGAATATTGTATCAGCGAACTCTTCAATAAAGGATGCTGATGTAGCCGAAGAGTCATCAAACTTTATAAAATATCAAATTCTACAGCAGTCAACTGCAACACTACTTTCAACTGCTAACCAAACCCCAAGTATAGCATTGAATTTAATATAAGGATTTCTTAAATAGTGATAGAGCCCCCGTATCAGCGGGGGCTTTTCTCTTTCCAAATAAAAAGCTTGAGTGTTCACTCAAGCGGAAAAGGGAAAAGGGATTAAAAAGGGAAAAATAGAAAAATATTATATTAACTAAATATACCGAAAGTTCTTTCGATGTTATCACTAATAACCTTTTT
>CALUVP010000071.1 GCA_944324215.1 Candidatus Gastranaerophilales bacterium
AATTTAACGAAGAGATAAGAAGAGCTGTTGAATTTTTAGAGGTGCTGAGCAATTTCTATGCGATACAAGATTTGAATTATAATAGCTTTATAAGATATTGTTCACAATATGTTAAAATGTATAATGAAAGCGTTATAGAGATTGTATTGGAAAATATGAATTATTCGAAGAGTACGATTGCTTTTTTGAGAAATATATTGTCTTATTATGGAATAAGCAATTCTCTCAGTAAATATTTATCGGCACTTTCTACTTACAAGTACCCTGAAATGGAGAAAATCTATGAACTTGCACGAGTTTAAGGAAGATTTTATTGCGCTCGCATCCATTGTTTCGAGAGAAAAAACATTTTGGAAAGATTTTAGTGGCACACCAATTTGTGCTTTCAAGTAAAAAGAAAGATAGTACTAATAATATAAAATTATGAGGTGATTGCAAATGAATGATAATTTTATGAGTGAACAATTGAAAGAAATATTAAAAAGCTATGCCATTTATTCTATAAACCAATCGCATCCTAATGAAGGGAAACTATTAAAATTAACAGATAAATTGCGGGATTTGATAGTTGAAATGAAAAGCACTCCTCCTGAATTAAGGGCAGAGGCTCAACAACTGATGACAATCATTGTAGCTAAAGAATTTTGTATAATTTAAGTAAGCATATGAAAATAGTATACATAACAGAAGGTAAGCATAAGTCATTATTAAAAGATCTTGTTCTGAAAAGAGATAATTTACAGACAAAAATGGCTTATCAAAAAATATCAGGAAATAATAACTATATTTTAACTTTTTCCTGTGGGGGTAGTGTAGTCGCTTGCGCAAAAGTTTTGTCCGAAATTACAGAAGATGTAAATAAGATTTTTTGCCAAAATAAGATTAAACACTATCTAATAACCGATGAAGCGTCCAACACTTTTGCATACAGGCTATATCCACTTATTTGTCAGTTTGAAACCAAGTTAAGAAGGTTAGTATATGTAGCACTATTTGATTTGGATGATGATGCTAAAAAATTGGTTATACAAAAAATTAAAGATTCGGCGAACAAGGAATTGCTAAAGGTAACTGATATTCCAGAATATGATTTTCTTGAAAAGATGACCATGAGCCATCTCTTTAATTTCCTTTTTGGCAATAGTGATTTTATGAGCAATGCTAAAATTGAAATTAATAAGATTGCTGGCGACGATAAAAGGACTGTCACCAAGAGAGAGTTAATTGATAAACTTCTCGCTATGGAGGAGAAAACGGTTTGGAGTGAGTTATTCAGTAAATCGTTTTATCCGCTTGATTTACCTTCTGTTTTTAAAGAGGTATTTGATTATAGAAATGATACTATGCACTTTCATTTTATTCCTTATAAGGTTTATAGAAAGGCATATAGTACTCTGACTAAGACAATAAAAGCCCTGGATTTACAGATTGAAAAGGATGTTGTATTAGAAAATACTCCTGAAAATGTAGACATAATTTCTAATTCACCTCAGTTCTACTTTCAAGCACTTGAAAAGTCGCTCAAGATGACGTTAGATTCTATAAATGCCGTACTAAATCAGTTTGATCCACAGAAAATATTAGCACAGTTAAATATCTTTAAACTTTTTAATCCGGATATATATAAGATATCGCAATTACCATATAGTGATATTGGTTTAAATAATGATTCGGATAATATAACAAGCAGTAATGATAAGAATTTACCTGCTAAAAATGAAGGAGAAAATAAGTCGGAAGACGGAGATAAGTAACATCAAAATGATGCTAATACCCGATGCAAGTTTTGCAACGGGTATTAAATTTCGTAAAGGTTGTTTTAAATAGCAATTTAAGAAAGGGTAATCTTATGAATGAGAATATTCTGAATTTAATAATAAAAGAACGTCAGCAATGCAGGACGCCTGAAATTTTAGCGGCAATTGAAGAGCAGGAAAGATTATCTGAGATAATGCACGTCAAAAGAGAGGAGTTTGATAAATATAATGACCAATCTTTTGAGCTTTTGCAAGTTGGTACTGAAAAGTTCTTCAATACATTTCCTGAGTATAAGTCTGGGTTCTCTGGCGGAGAGACAAAAATTGATATAGTAAATAACTGTATAAATATTGCCATGACAAATCCGCAAATGTTTTCTGAAATACAAAGTAAAATGAACGAAATCGAAGAGCTTAGAAAAAACAATGAAATCACGCCTAAGTTGACGAAGGCATTTTATGAGTATTTAGTTGCATTTTCAGACTTTGAAGAGCAATTGAAAAAAGACAGGGAAGTGCTGTTTGCGTCTGAATACAGAGATAAGATGGCTGATTATGCCGACAAGGGTGTTTTACTATATTATCTCGAAACTCCTGATTTACCTATACTCGATAGTGAAGTAACAATTGAAGATGTATTGGAATCTTTATTGTTCAATGATTGTTTTGGGATGCGGATATTGTTTTCGCCATTAATGCAAATGGATAATCCCGGAATATCAATGAAAAGGAAGCAAGAGGATATCGGCATCACGATTGAATTGATTGCTTGTGGACATTACAGGAGTGCAGTCAGGAATTTATTTGCACTTTTAGATAGTGAGCATAAAAAGGCTGCCAATACATATGAGGGAATAATAAAGAGGAAACAAGAATATAAAAAAGGAATACAAAGATCTAAAAAAATTAG
>CALUVP010000072.1 GCA_944324215.1 Candidatus Gastranaerophilales bacterium
AGGGAAAATAATACTTTGTTTAATGCTGATTTATTATGTGTTATATTTCTACCCTATTTTAATAACGATAGTTGCATATTTGATTCTACTCATAATTAATAATATTTTGAATAAAGAAAATACATAGTGAGTTGGTTAGACACTGTCTAATCCAAAAATAATTCTCATATTATAGTATTCTTGAGCGGATTGTTTTATTAGTGAAATCAGTTCAACGAAAAGCTTATTCAAGCAACTTGTATGTGATATATTGTTATTTAAGGGTTCCTGAGTCTGGTGTTTTCGACATTTATCTTTTCTTTACTAAAAAGAAAAGAGCATCTTGTTATTTGGCAAATTAACCACAAGAGTTCAATTTTATCCTACAAGTCTGTCTCAAAGTATCAACTACTCATAATATATCACCTCCCAAAAGAGAAGTCTTTCCAAGGTTATAAGAAGTTTTTTGATTAATAGAATTGAGGCTAGGTATTATAGATTTGTTAATTAATTAAAAAAAATCAAATATTTCACATTATAAAAATGTGTTAAAATATTTAATTAATTGCTCTTATCCGTTTTTTGTAATATTATATAATGGAGAGGTAGAAATGGATTTTTTTAGACGGAATAAAAAAGTTATAGTGGGATTTATCTTTGCAGCTGTTGCTCTATGGCTGTTGGGCGGAACTGCATTAGTTGCTGTTTTAAGCATGGGGAATTAGGGATGGAGCCAAAAAAAATATTAAATATATTAATATTTTTAGGAATAACGCTCAACTTGTTTCTGTGTAGTAGTGCAAGTGCTACGCAAGATTTGGAAACAAAAAAGAAACAGACTCGTGCAAAAATAAATCATTTAAAATGGTTAGAGAGTATAGAAACTAACAAGTTGTATAAAAATCAACAGAAACTTGAAAATGCAACAAATTCTTTGCAACAGTCAAAAACTCAGATCATTTCTGCACAAAAAGAACTGAATAATATGCAAACTCAGTTGAATCTAGCTGCTGCAGAGTACACAAATCTTAATAATGTTTTGGCAGACCATATTAGAAAAGTTTATAAATGCCAACGAAAAGCGTTTTTTGAACTTCTAATTACTTCAGATGATATAAATATGCTCGTGGATAGAGTATATTTCCAAAAGATAATACTACAAGATGATTATAAAAAAATGGCGACAGCAAAACAGAAAGCCCAAGAAATTGCTATGCTAAAATACAATATAGAAGCAAGAAAGCGTAATTTAGAAAGGTCTGTTGCGTCCATAAATACTCAGCAAACATACATTCAAAAAGCAATTGCCAAAAATGAAAGTATGATAAATAAATTAAGAACAGATAGAGTCGCATACCAAAGAGCAGAAAGAGAACTTGCCAAGCAATCTGCCAGTATTGGTTCTTATATCAATAGAACAACGAAAGATTCTGATGTTAAAGTTGCTTCTGGTTTCATAAAACCGATACAAGGTAGAATAACATCTCCTTTTGGGTGGAGAACTCATCCAATCTTTAACAGTAAATCTTTTCACTCTGGGGTAGATATAGGAGGTCCTAATTTAGGTGCCATAAAAGCTTCTAATTCAGGAAAAGTGATATACTCGGGGTGGTATGGCGGTTATGGAAAAGTTGTTATATTGGAACACGGCATTGTAAATGGAAAACCAATAACTACTTTATACGCCCATATGAGTTCAATAGCCGTTTCAAATGGTCAAAGAGTTTCCAAAGGTCAGACGATAGGTTATGAAGGAACAACTGGTTATAGTACAGGACCACATTGTCATTTTGAGGTTAGAGTAAACGGACAACCTAACAATCCGTTAAATTATATATAGCAGGATGTAAAAATTGAAAAAGACGTTAATTTTATTAATATTATCTTCTCTAATAATTGGAAATGCAGCATATGCTGAATATTCTTATGTAGATTCTTCGGATTTTACCGGTGATGCGTTCTTTACTCCTCCTGCGTTACAGGAAAAGCAAGAAGAAGCTCAAAAAGCAAATGATTTTGGCAGAACTCCAACGCCTCCTCCGTTAAAGAAGTTACGTTTAAAAATAAAAAAGAAGCTTAATGAAAGAGATGCTAAAAAGATGGAATTAGCACCGACTGCACCTCAAGAAGATGTATATGCTGCGGGTGCAGAAACTTCCGAGTATGCTTCTCAAGAAATAAAAGATGATTTTGATGAGACAATGATGCCGGACGGTTTTGAGGCTGATGAGGAATCTTTGGATGAAAATAAAAATGCAAAAAGACATTTTTGGCAAAGAAAGCCAAAAGAAATAAAGTCAGAAACACCTGAAGAGAGTGATAATATAATCTTGGATTGTGAACGAGTAGATTATGATACCGATTCTTACAGTGTTGTAGCAAATGGTAATGCTGTTGTTACTTTTGTGAAACAAGATACTACTGTTAAAGCGGATAAAATTACTTATGATAGAATGAACAATACCATAAAGGCGGAAGGAAATGTTCGAATAATTAAAAACGGGCAAACTATAAATGGTGAATATATTTTTGTAGATTTGAACGAGGAAAATGCACTAATTGAAAAACCTATAGCACAGACTGCAACCGTAGAAATTAAATCTGAAAAAGGATATGTATATGGTGATAGAATTGTTCAAGAAAATGGTTCGTTAACTGTCGATCAGTCTTTTCCAATCAATTTCAGAACCGTTAATTCAGGGCCTTTAATTTCTACTATGCTAACTCCAAAGAATGAAACTTTAACAAATGATATGGCAAGTGGGCGGATAACACTCAAAGCCAAAAATATAAAGATTACACAAAAAGGCGATTTAATCGTTGCCGATATAAAAAAAGCTTCACTTTTTAGAGGTGATAAGAAAATAATTAAGCTTCCTCCAGTGAAAGTATACACTAATAAGAACTTTGATTTTGCAGAAACTGCTTCTTGGGAATTAGGCTCTATCAGGGGATTGGGAATGTACTTAGGTCCTGGACACGTATTTGAAATACCGGGTGGGTCTGTCTTAAAAGTAATGCCAATCTTAAATTATAATCATGGTTTTGGTATTGGTGGTATTGCAAGATACAGCAGTGCTTCTAACTGGACACAAGCAGCATATGGAACTGCAGATAGCAAATTCCTTATTAGAGGTAAACAAAAACTAGATGATCACTTATATTTACAATATGTAATGAATGATTACTCAAGAGAGTGGTTTTTAGGACGACGTCGTCCTAAATACGGTGCAAGCATTGTATACGAAAATGGATACGCCAAAGAGGGCTTCCTATTAAAGAACCAAATGTCAAGTTTTGCGCATCAATTTGATTTTGGATATTTTCAAGATATTGATGAAGATTCAAGTTATAAGAAACTTGGAGGTTCTGAATTAGGTACTACAAGAACAAGATATATGGCTCAAATAAATCAGAATTTTTTCACTCGTGTAAACGAGGAAAAACAAACTGCTGCAACATTCGGTATTGTGGGGCAGTTGTCAGCAGCATTGTATGGAACAGGTGATACACAAGTTATTGGGCGTATAGGTCCTTTACTACATTTACAGTATAAAAGATGGATGCAAGATATCGGATACTTCCAATCTGCATATGAAGATAATACACCAATGCCGGTATATGATTCCTATAGGTATGGAAAATCAAATGTTTATTTGAGAGAATACTTTAGAATTAACAGGTACTTAACAGTTTCTTGGTTTGGTTCGATGAATATATCAGGCGATGCTCCTAATGATAAAACATTCCAAGAAAATGCTTTCTTTATATCCGTAGGGCCTGATGATATAAAATTTAGCATTGGTTATGATTTTATACGTGAAAATACCAGATTCATGGTTGAAGTAATGATGGATACTAAAGGAACTAAAGTTGAATATGACAAATTAGAAATTAAACAGGACAAAAAAGCTAAAAAATCAGAAGATACAGTTGCGGAGGAAAAATCTGATTTTCAACAATCGCAAAAGGCACCTGTTCTTCAGCATGCTGTAGTAGAAGATGTAAAGAATATGGAAGATGTTTTATAAGAGTAGTTTAATAAATAAGATAATAAAGTACGGCAAAAAATGTGGTGAAAAGAATTTTTCACCAGGATATTCAGGTAATATTTCTGCCAGATATAAGGACAAAATGTTGATAACAACTTCCGGTTCAAGTAACGGATATTTGACAAGAAATCAGGTTGTACTGACAGATTTTGAAGGAAAATCACTCGAAAAGGGTAAAAAACCTTCAAGTGAGAAGTTTTTGCATATAGGCATTTATAAGTTGCGACCGGAAATAAATTATATTATTCACGTACATGCGCCTTATTTAAGTAGTTTTGCTTCTGCTGGAAAAGATTTGATGGAACCAATTATGGCAGAGAATGTTTTTTATTTTGGTGGAATTCCGCTTGCTGATTACGCTCTGCCTTCTACTAAGGAACTTGTAGATAATACTATAAAGTATTTCGATAAGTATAACGCAGTCTTGATGGCAAACCACGGTTTTGTAGTTGCTTCACAGACTATAGAAGATGCATATATGCGACTTGAATTGGCAGAATCTTATGCAAATATAGTTCTAAATACTTATGTACTTGGTGCTGCAAAGATTTTACCTCCTTTTGAAGAAAAGAAAATTTTAGACTTGAGATAATTATAATCTTTTAAATTTTAATTTTCCCGTATTTTATACCTTTTTTAGAGGATTCAATGATATCCATAATAATCTCCTCCATAACATTAATATCTTCTTTTTTGCTTAAAGAAAGTGATTTTTCCCAATTTCTTAGAAGTTTTCTAAAATCATCTCCATCAACCATACAATCATCTGTACCGATTAGTTTAGAGTATTTTTTTGTAAAATATTCATTAAATTTTCGATAAGTATCAGTGATAAGATCCGATGCAATTTTAGCATTGTTAAGAATTACATCGATGTCTTTATAGACTTTTTCATAGAAGGTCGCTGATTGTATTTTTGCATAATTTGAAATTTTGCCGGTATTAAAACCAAATCCAAAGTATTCAACTCCCCTTTTAGCAAGTTCTGTTGCTTGTGCCAAATCTTGCGCAATACCACTTGAACCATCCATATTGAAGAATAGTTTTTCTGTAGAATACCCGCCGTAACTGCAAACCAGCTCAGAAAACAAGGCTTCAAAAGGATATTCAGTATTATCGGCTTTTCCCTCAAAAACCGCTCCTAAGAAGTTGCCTCTAGGATCAAGTGTAATAAAATTTACTTCTCTGGATTGATGCCAAGGTTGTCCTTTTTTTCTTAAAATTTCGTTCATTACTTCCAAATTTGTAGCGTGTCCGCATTCGTGTGAAGTTGTTGCCTGTTTGTTAAATTCAGGCATTTCTGGGCGTGAAGTTCTTCCTGTCTGAAGTTGTAAATATGCTTCGATAAATTCTCCAATAGAGGCTTTTTGTTTGTTCCTTTCGTACATAATTTGTATGGTTTTGTCAATAAGAGATTTTATCTCAACAAAAGTCATGTATTCACTAAGTTTTACTAATTTATTTAGTAAATGTTCTTTATCAGCAGAATTCTTGTAAGCAAGCGTGAGTCCGACATCATTAATTTTATGAATCAGTACTTCTTTTCTAGCCCTTTTATTGAAAGCCGGAGAATCTACTAAAATAGATTGGTTAAAACCTCTAACGTAAGTAGGTATGTATTGAGCGTATTCCTCATTAGTAGAACCGATAACAATGATACTTACGTCTTCTTGAATAGCGTTTTGCATTTCTTTTGTAAGTTGTGACATTGCTTGTTTATACCCAGGTAAATAAGGATTAGAGAAAGCTAGTTCTTCAAAATTGTTAATGTATATAATTGCAGTTTTGTATTGATTTTGTCTTGCGGCATTTTTTGCTTCCGTAAAAATTTGGTTCATTTGGGTTTTAGGAGTATCAATAACCGCACCGTCAGAATCTCTTTCTGCAGTTGCAAATTCAGCAGCATCTATTGTTGCAAATGGAACTCTTGCTTCTCCCGCGATAGTTTCAGCAGTATATTTTCTTCCAGAACCTGCTTCGTTATCTTTAGAGGAAATTATGATACCTCTTGTTCCAATTTTTCCTGTTTTAATTTGTTTAATAATTGCTTCAATATCTTTTTTGGTAGTTTCCTTACCATATAAAGAATTCAAGTTCTTACCTGTGTCGTAGGTAATATTAGATGAGCTATTGTTAAATAATTCATACCCGATTTGTGCAAAAGTGTCTACATCTTTTGATGTTATTTTACTTTTAGAATCTCCATAATATTCTGATATTCTTTTCATTAAATCAATTGCTTTATCAGGGAATACTCCTTTGATATTTGCAGCGTGGTAAATAGCTCTGTCCTTTGCCTCTTTAGTAAAAGGCTTTTCAACTTCTTGAAGTAATTTGCGTGTTAACATATTTTTTACTTCATAGGTTTGTATTTGAGGGATTGTATATGTTGTCATATTGTCATAAATATTTGAAAAAACGGGGTCTCCCTTTAGTTTATAATAATTACTTTTAGTTTGAAAAAGTAGAATTTTTAAATTCTCATCAGTACTTTCGATTATATTAGCAATATTATTAAGTATACTTGTTTCATCTTCTTTATTTTCCAGAGATGTTGCTACAATATTTTCCATGTTAGCAATTACAACTTTTTTGTACTCAGGTAAATTTTCTTTCAATTCATTTATTGAATTGAGCATAGTATCAGTTTTAATATTATCCGACATAACATATATTGCTGTATTTTTATCATTAAAGTTACCATATTTAGGTTGATTTATTGTTTTTGATAAGCTGGCTATAAGACGATCAACTTCTTTTATATCATTGTAGTTAACAAACATATTGGAGCCCAATGCCAGTTTATTCCACACATCTATAGCTTTGTTATCATAAATGTTTATATAACTCTTTTTTATATCATCAAGATTTTTAAAAGCAGCTAGTGTTTGTAAGCTTTTTAGAAAGTCAGAAACGTAACTTAGACCAGAATCTGTTATAGTATTCATAGCTGTTCCAACCAGCATATAATCATTAATAGTGATTTTATTTTTAGCTAGATCTTTAAGATGAGATTCCAAATTCTCAGAAATTTCAGGTTCCCCTTGAAAATTTTTATCACTCTCGAGATTTCTAAGCGCATTTTCGTTATTTAAATCTAATTCATTAAGCAAAATTTTGAATAAATTCCTTTTTTTAGAATTTTCAATCATATTGGTACTAGAAGTATCATTTGCAATTTTATTTAAAGGTGATATAGCTTCTATTGTACCGGAGTTCAAAAGTTTACTTCCAAAGGCTTTGATATTACCCAGTGTTTGAAGGATAGCTGCCTGTAAGATATGTTGAGGATGAACTTCTTTATGATGGTATTCTTTTGCAATTTCCTTAGAGTAATCTAAAAGAATTTGCGCCTCTTCTGTGTATTCAAGCTCTTTTTTATCCTGCTTGAATGTAATGTAACTTTTAGGAATGCCATTTAAAGAATAATTTTCATAATTATAAGAAGGGTTATTTATTTTATTATCATTTTTTTTCAAATTATTGTTTGAAGTAAAATAGAACGGTATGACTTTACTTTTAGAATTAACACTTACTAACACTTAATACCTCCATAGTACTTATAAGAAAACTTGAAATATAAAAATTTGCTACTCTTAAAAAAAAATTTACAATTATTAATAGTTAATCGAATAAAGAATATGGCGTGTTATAATATTCTCATGAGTTAAGCAAGGAGATATTTGATGAATACAGCTACAATTATAGGTAGAGCAGGTCAGGATGCAGAGATAAAATATTTTGAATCAGGAAAGGTAAAGACGACATTTTCTTTAGCGGTAGGCAGATGGGATTCAAAAACAAAAGAAGAAGTAACAGATTGGTATAATATAGAAGTTTGGGATAAACAGGCAGAGTTTGCTGGAGAGTACATAAAAAAAGGTCGTCAAGTCGTTGTTGATGGCAGAATTTCGATAAGCAAATGGACCGATCAAACTGGTGAAGAAAGAGAGAGATTTCTAATTGTTGCAAACAACGTAAGGTTGTTAGGATCTAAAAGAGATATAGAACAATGATATTTTCGGATATAGTAGGTATAATAGCTGATGATTTGACAGGAGCGAATGATACAGCTTTGCAATTTCACCTTCAGGGTGCGAATACCAAGATACTTTTGAGCAGTGACTATGTTCCTCTGGATAAAAATGATACGGAGGTATGGGCTATTTCTACAGAATCTAGAAATGTCTCACCTCAGGAGGCAATAGAAAAAGTTAGTGTTGCAGTAAGGAATTTTGCAGAAAATTTTTCATTTGAGTATTATTATAAAAAAATAGATTCTACATTGCGTGGAAATATTGCTCAAGAAACATTGATGATGTTAAACATACTAGGATATGATGCTGCAATTATAATACCGGCTTTTCCACAAGAGGGACGAATAACGGTAGGAGGCTATCATCTCTTGAAGAGTGTTCCTATAGGAAGAACAGAAATAGCTATGGATCCGCATTTTCCGATATTAGAGTCTCATATTCCGACATTGCTCCGTTCACAATTGGGAGAGAAGGAAAAAGACATTCTAGGGACAATAGATTTAAAAACAGTTATGAATGGGGCCGGCCCTATTTTAATAAAAATAAATGAATTAATAAAAGAAGGTAAAAAACTTATAATTGCAGATTCGACGTCTATAACAGATATTGAGCAATTGGCGTTGGCCATAAAGAAATGTGAAAAGAAATTGTTGCCGACAGGAACAGCTGCAGGCGCACAAGTTTTAGGCAAATACTGGCTTGCAGGTATTGAAAAATCACGAGAACCTCTAAAATTAGAAAAGCTTCCTAAATTTATAGTGTCGGGTACTGCTACAAATATTACAGCCGAGCAAATAAATAAGTTGGAAAAATCTGATGATTATGAGAATGTGAATTTCATACCGTTAGAAATGTCTGACATAGTAAGCGGTGTTGATGATGATATTGTAGAACGTATTGTCACAAATTTGCGTAGCGGAGTAATTGTAATAGTTCATACTTCTCATTTAATAGCAAATTTTGATGGTTTTTCCGATGATTCGTTTAATGCAGAATTAACAAAAGACAAGTTATCATCAATGATAACCGATTATTTAGCAGAATTATCAAAAAGAGTATTAGAAAGAATAAATGTAGTATTGATTACATTAGGTGGTGAGACTTCATACAAATGTTGCAAAGCAATAAATTCAAATGAATTGAGATTGATAGATGAAGTTGCACCAGCAATTTCGCTTTGTTCCGATCTTAATGGGCGTTGGATAGTCACAAAATCTGGAAACTTGGGAAATACAAGAACGTTGATAGAAATATTGGATTATTTCAAATATCATGAGTAAATATGCAAATAAAATTGTAATAACAACAGGAGATCCTAATGGTATAGGAGCAGAGGTTACGATAAAGGCGTTAAATCTTCTTAACTTACCATCAAAGGATATTGTCATAATTTCTAATAAAAAAATATTAAATACATATGGCAGTATAAAAAATGATTATGAAATTATAGATCTTGATTATTCGGATAAAGTTGAGCCTGGTGAAATTTCTTCGGGCTCGGGTGATTTTGCTTATAGAGCATTAAAATTAGCTTGTGAATTAAGACCACGATTTATAGTAACAGCACCTACATCAAAGGAAGCAATGAATTTGGCCGGACATAATTATAAAGGTCAAACAGAAATTCTGGAGAAATTTCTTGCACGAGAGGGGCAAAGGGCTGAAATGTTGTTTGTTTCGAGAGATTTTAGAGTTTTGTTATTAACTCGTCATTGTGCGTTAAAAGATGTAAGTCGGATAATAACGAAGGATTTAATAATAGAAAAAACAGAACGTTTGCGTAGCTTTTTTCAAAATAAACTCTTAATAAAACGTCCCTCGTTTGCTCTATGTGCTTTAAATCCGCATGCTGGAGAGAATGGTATTATAGGAACGGAAGAGAAAGATGTTTTTATTCCAGCAATAGAGCTTTTAAGAAAAAGGGGAATAAATATCACTAATCCGCTTCCTGCAGATACATTGTTTGTAAACGCTACAAATCATTATATAAAACAAGAAAGACTTTCATATGATTGTTACATAGCTTGTTATCACGATCAAGGATTGATACCAATAAAGTCTATAGCTTCAGATAAAACCGTAAATATGACCATAGGACTGGATGTTATAAGAACATCTCCAAGTCACGGAACTGCATTCGACATTGCAGGGAAGAATATTGCAAATCCAGATTCCATGATAGAAGCTATCAAATATTGCTTATACTAAGTTTTTAAAAGTGTGCCGTGTGTCCTTTGAATATAGCTAAGAAACTGAAATTTAATTTCGGTAATTGTGGTATGAATGTAAATTTTTGTAAATATTTTGGTAAAAAAATTAAAGTTTATAAAAAAAATGCCGTTATATACCAATATCAAAAAGAAATAAAATTATCATAAGAAATAGCTAAAGAAAGGAGAACACTTCATGCAAATTAATGGGAGCAATTACACGAATTATGATTGTTTAATTGATTATTGGTCAAAAGAGGTAAAGGCAAAAACAGACGATGCAACTGATGGTGAATTAAAACTGACGGAAGAAGAACAGAAGTTATTAGAAGCAACTGAAAGTATCACAGATCAAAGTTCAAAAGTATCAGAGGCAAAAACAACAGCGCAATCATATGCACAAGATGCTTTAAATGCAGAAGCAGAAGCAGAACAAGCTCAAGCAGATTATGATGCAGCATCAGAAGCCCTTTCACAAGCAAAAACGGAAAAAGAAACAGCTCAAGCAGAAGTTACTACTGCAGAAGAAGAAGTTAGTACTGCACAATCGGAAGTAGATACTGCTCAAGCAGATGTTGACTCCGCAAAAACAGCAGTAGATACCGCTCAAGCAGATGTAGATACCGCTCAAGCAGATGTGGATTCAGCAAGAAGTGCTGTAGACTCAGCTCAATCTTATTTGAGCAGTGTTCCTCAAACTATAACAGAAGAATATACAGATTCAGATGGTAATGTGAAAACTCGTGAGGTACCAAATCCTGCATATGAAGAAGCTTTAGCAGCATTAGAAGAAGCAAAAGCTCAATTAGCAGAAAAAGAAGCTGTATTAGCTGAGAAGCAAGCAATATTAGAAGAAAAGCAAGCTGATTTATCAGAAAAAGAAGCAATATTATCCGAAAAACAAGCTGTTTTAGAAGAAAAGAAAGCAGTATTGGCAGAAAAACAGGCAAAATTAGAAGAAGCAACCGCAAAGGAAGAAGCTGCACAAGCTGACATGGAAAAAGCAGAAAAAACAAAAGACGATGCAATACAAAAGGCTAATGATATGGCAGAGAAGGCCGCAAAAGCCGCAGAAGAAGCAGAAACATTAGCTGCGGAACTTGATGCAGCAAATGCTGAATTACAAGAATTAGCTGCACAAATTGAAGAATCACAATTCGCATTAGATATGGCTAAAAAAGCCAAAGAAGAAGCAGAAAAGGCCTTAGCAGATGCTCAAGAAGCAAAGAAAGCTGCAGAGATGGCTCAAGGTGCTGCTGATAATGCTAATGCTTTAAAAACAGAAGAAGAACCTGAAGAAAGTGAAGAACAAACTCTAAGAGACGAAATCGATAGTTTGAAAGCTCAAATAGAAGAACTCAAGAATTTGTTAGGTGGAAATCAGGAAGTTACTGATGAAAAAGATGAATCTTCTGAAGAAATAGAAGCTTTAAAAGAGGAAATAGAGTTCTTAAAAGAACAGTTAGCAAATAGTGGTGGTAATATTACAGGTGATGGAAATACCGGAAATGGAACAGGAAATGTTAATGGTGATGGAAACAATGCAAATAATACTACAACAAGTACTGTAACAAATAATTATACAGATTCAAATAATACAACTACTGATTCAAATAATACAACTTCCGGATCAAATAATTCAACAATAAATGATTCTTATAACAATACAAACACAAGTAATGATTTGAGTAATAATGCAAATGACAATTCAAACAATACAATAAATGGTTCTGAAATTGTTGATCCTTTAGAAGAATTCAGAAATCGTGTTTACGAACAAGTAATGTTAAGACGTGACATGATATTAGATCAGCTGAAAAATATATTTGAATGGGATGGTAATTCTAATTATCAGATAAGTGCATCAGAGTATGAAGCATTAAAAGAAAAAGCTGAAAATGGAGAAGAACTAACAAACTTAGAAAAATTACAAATGGCAGTATTTGATATGAATACTTCAATTAAAGATATTATAGCTTCTGCAACAGAGACAAGTGCTGAAATGTCGAAAATTGATCCGTCTTCTTTGCAACAAATGAGTGATGCAGATGGTAGATTAATGTTCAAGAATGCTGATGGCGCATATGTATTCCAAAATACTGACGAAGAAGGTAATATTTCATATGCATATGAAAACGGTGAAGCATATGAAGGTGCTGAAGAAGATTTGAATGCAGTAATGGGATATCCAGTTGTTGATGAAGAAAAAGGTGCTGCATATACAGATGCAGAAGGTAATCGAGTCTTTAAGAATACTGATGAAGAAGGAAATGAAGTTTATACTAACGAAGACGGTTCTCCTTTCGAAGGTGAAGTTGACGGCTTAAAAGTTGAATTAAAAGAGTATAAAACTGATGATGATATTCTAGCAGATTTAAACGATAAGATTGAAAATTTTGTAAGTGAATTAGTTCCTGAATCCGGTGAGAAGCCAGAAGTTACTCCAGAGGATGCTGCGGCAGCACAAGGCTTAACTGGGACAGATATGGTAGGAGCATATACTCAATCAACTCCAATGGGAACATACTTATACATATGGGATCCTCAAGAAAAACAATTTAATTCATTTATACAAGCAGAGAACGAAGAAGATACAGATGCCGATTTTACTGCTGATGGTAGAGCAATTGATAGAACTAATGAAGATGCAGTTCGTGCAGAAGCAATGCTTGTAATCCAAAATGAAGGATACAATATTAATCCAAATGGAACATATCCTTTCTCAGTAGAAAAAGATGGAGTTTTCTACGAATACAACAAAGAGACTGGTGAATTTGAAGAAGTAAAACCTGAGGAAGAAGCTTCCTAAACTTGAAAATACAAAAAGGATGTTGTAGTTACATAACTACAACATCCTTTTTTATGAGAACAATTTAGAAATAGACTTAGTATAATCAGGCCTTATTATACCTTTTTCAGTTATAATACCAGAAATTAATTCATGCGGAGTGACATCAAATCCTGGATTTATAATGTTAACGCCCTCTAATGCACAAATTGGTTTTCCGTTTATATGTGTAACTTCTTCTCTTGAGCGTTCTTCTATAGGTATTTCATTACCCGATTTAATCGAAATATCAATAGTTGATAATGGTGCTGCTACATAGAACGGAATATTATGGTATTTAGCGGCAATTGCAACTGTATATGTTCCAATTTTATTTGCAGTATCGCCGTTTGCAGCAATTCTGTCAGCTCCAACTACTACCATATCAATCATTCCCTTTTTCATAAAGTATGAGCACATTCCATCTGTAATTAATGTTACAGGAATTCCGTCCATCGCTAGTTCAAAAGTTGTAATTCTTGCTCCTTGTTGACGAGGTCGTGTTTCATCTGCAAAAACTTGAATTGTATTGTCTTTTGCATAAGCAGATCTTACAACCCCAAGAGCTGTACCATAACCAACTGTTGCAAGAGCTCCGGCATTACAGTGTGTAAGAATTGTACCACCTTTTGGAACTACCTCTGCTCCATAGTCTCCTATTTTTTTATTAATTTCTATATCTTCATTTTCAAGCTTTACGCCATTAACTTTTAATTCTTTAATGATTCCATTAATATCAGATTTAGAATTTTTAATAACCTCAATTTGTTTTTGACAAGCCCACATCAAATTTACAGCTGTCGGACGAGATGTTTTCATATATTCAGCTTTTTCTATAAGTTGTTTTATAAAGTCTTCTCGTGAAAGACCTTTTTGAGCAAGTTCCTGAGCAAACAGAATTACACCGTGCGCACCAGCTATACCTATAGCTGGTGCACCTCTTACTATCATATCTCTGATAGCGTGAAACATTTCCTCTCCTTTAGTGATATTAATAAACTTATATTCATAAGGAATAGCTGTTTGATCAACCATTTTTGAATAATTATCTTGCCATTCAATTGTTTTAATTTTTGATTTGAATTCCATAAAAAATCTCCAACTTACATATTAAGAATAGCATAAAAGTTAATTTTTGTAACAATAATTGAAAAATATGGCTTTACTTTGTCAATTCTTTTAATAGAAAAGACTTTTTGTATAAGGGATAATAATAAAATGGGGATATATTTATGGATGAAATTAAAACAATTTCTAATGATTATTATGTCGGAATGACAAAAAAAGATGCTGAAGCGAAGAATCTATCCAAAAAAAATATAGGAATTGATTTTTTTGATATAGATAAAAATAATGATGGAATTTTAGACAGATTTGAAGTTTTAAAAGCTAGAGAAAAAGAAACTTTGAGAAACGAAATAAAAACGTTAGGGAAAACTCTTGCAAGTTCTTCATTGTTTTTATTGTCCTGTTTGCCAAATATTTCACCTTGCCTAAAAGGTATAAGTTTGATTGGTAAAGTATTAGGCATATCTGGTTTAATATGGTCTTTTTCAGATTTAAATGAAAATTTTAAAGAAAGCGAAGCAACAAAAATGGCATATAACAAATAATTGTTCCAACGCTCATTTAATTTCAAAATCGATGCTGGAATTCTGGTTATTTTCTTTCTTTATTCCAGTTACTAGTTCGTAAACATAAGCTGTAACCAAACCTGTAAAAGCATTGAACAAAGCGCTAATTCCTGCCATAAGAATCATTAAAAGAACCATGACGACAAAAGACCCGAAGCTGGTTAAGAAAAATCGTAAGAAACCCTGAGTATAATCTTCTTTAAGAAGCCATCCTAGGAGCATGCTTAATGGGGTATAGACAACAGAAAAAGCTATAAAAGAGACAAAACCTATTAACGCTCCAAATATACACCCCTCTCTTATACTTATTATACCAATAAGATCATTCTGTTTCAGGTAAACAATTACAAAGGCTGAAAGACATATAATAAGAATCATAAAACTTATGAAACTAATATAAGGAATTATTGTGATAAAGCCCAAAAGAGCACCTGCAAATGCGCTAATAATTGATATTTGTTTTAGTAGTAGTAAGTTCATATTTCCCTCTCGTTAACTTGCAGATATATACCCGTTAAGTGCAGTAAAAGCTGCAACATAAGGTGAAGCCAAGTATATAAAACCTTTCGTATTACCCATTCTTCCTTGAAAGTTCCTGTTTTGTGTAGCAAGACAAACTTCTCCATCTCCTAAAATTCCGGCATGAACCCCGACACAAGGGCCACAACCTGGAGCTAAAATTGCAGCATTTGCTTCTACAAAAATATCTATCAATCCTTCTTTTAAAGCCTGTTTAAATACATCTTTTGAAGCAGGAGATATTAACATTCTTACATCAGGATGGACAGTTTTTCCTTTAAGAATGTCTGCAACAATTCTTAAGTCCTCAATTCTACCATTAGTGCAGGTTCCTACATAAACCTGATTAACTTTTACATCCTTTAGCTCATCAACAGTTTTGGTATTATCGACAGTATGAGGGCAAGAAACAGTATGAGGAACATCCTCTGCATTTATTTCAATAACTCTTTCGTATGTAGCATCCTTATCAGGTAATATTTGTCTGAACTTATTTTCACGCCCTCTTTGTTTTAAAAACTCTTTAGTTTTTTCATCTGCAACAAATAATCCGCACTTAGCACCGGCTTCTACAGCCATATTAGCAAGTGTAAATCGCTCTGACATTGACATATTATCAATTGTTTCACCAGTAAACTCTAAAGCTTTATAAGTTGCGCCATCCGCACCTATCATACCTATTAGATGAAGCATTAAGTCTTTAGAACAAATTCCGGGTTTAAATTTCCCGTTTACAACAATTTTGAATGTTGCAGGAACTTTTAACCAGGTTTTACCCAGTGCCATTGCTACAGCAACATCAGTGGATCCCATACCTGTAGCGAAAGCGCCTAAAGCACCTGAAGTACAAGTATGTGAATCTGCGCCTACCAAAACTTCTCCAGGATTAACAAAGGTTTCTATTAATCTTTGGTGGCATACACCTGCTCCGACATCTGAAAGCACTGCCCCGTATTCTTTATGGAATTCTCTTAGGACCATGTGTGTATTAGAAAGCTCTTTTCTAGGGCTAGGTGAAGCATGGTCTATGAATAAAATAGTCCTTTCGGGATTGTTTAGTTTTTCCTTGCCGAGTTTTTTAAATTCTTGAACCGTTAAAGGACCTGTGCCATCTTGAACAGCTGTTACGTCAACTTTTGATATAACCAACTCGCCTGAGTGAACTTTTTTGCCTGCGTGTTCTGAAATAATTTTTTCAACTAATGTTTGTCCCATATCTTCTCCAAAGTTACATATAATTTACAAGTACTATTCTAGCATAATTAACGATTTTTGTTATAAAATATTTATTAAAGGGGGGGACACTTTGGTAAATTCAAAAAATAGACATTTATTTCTGATATTGATAATGTGCCTACTTAGCTTATTTCTGGCATGTTTATCTACAAATTATGATTACGATTTGTTTGCAAGGTTAATTGTAGGAGAAAGATTTATTGAGCATGGTATTTTACCATTCAAAGATTTTTTATCATATACACCAACTCATCCTTGGTATGATCATGAGTGGGGTTCCGGTGTTGTTTTTTACCTTCTCGTAAAATATTTTGATTCTGTAGGTTTGCTTTTATTTCAAGCTTTAATGATGTTTTTGACAGCATTTTTTGTTATGAAAACTCAAAAACTTCAAAACAAATCTTACCCGACTTCTTTGATTTTTATGTCTATTTTTATGGTTTTATACCTAAGGTTAAATCCGGAACTTGTTCGATGTCAGCTTTTTAGCTTTTTATTTTTCAGTATATTTTTATATATTCTTGAAGGTACAAGAAAGGGAAAGTTTAAAAATCTTATATGGATTTTGCCGCCTTTTGTTATTCTGTGGAATAATTTACATGGTGGGGTTGTCTCGGGAATAGGGCTTATTGGTATGTATATGCTTGGTGCGATTTTGGAGAAGAAACCATGGAAAAAATATTTTTTTGCTATCATAACTTCAAGTTCGTTTCTGGTTATAAATCCATATGGAGTAAAGTATTTGGACTTTTTATTTTCTGCTACCACCAAGCAAAGAACTTATATTGTTGAATGGTGGCCTTTCTATGCCTCAAGACACATTCTATATTATTTGCCTCCAAGTCTTTATTCATTATTCGGGTTGCTGACTACTTTTATAAAAAAACAAAAACTTGATATAACGAGATTAATTATATTATTAGTTACGTTGTATCTGGGGTTAGCTCACGTAAAACTATTGTCGTTGTCGGTAATTGCGGTTGCTTCTCTATGTTATAATGATATTTTTTCATTGTTCTTAAGGTTCAAAAGAACATTGAAAAAAGTAGAGAAGAGCCTTTATCTGGTAGTTATTTTATTAACATTTTCAATACCTCTATATTCGCCATTTGCGCCAAGGGCGGATTTATACAAATTCCCTTTATATGAAATTGAATTCTTAAAAATTAACGATATAAAAGGTAATATAGTTGTGCCGTTTGGGTTTGGCAGTTATGCTTCTTATAAGCTTTATCCAAATAACCTTATTTACATTGATGGAAGGTACGAAGAAGTATATTATGATGAAGAATTTATGAATTTAAGGGCTTTTGAACTTGTGGAGGAAAACTGGCAAGATGTGATTAATAAGTATCCAACAGACATATTAATGCCTAAAAAAGATAGTGATATTTATATAGTTTTAAGACATAATCCAAAGTGGGTTCTGATTTTTGATGGAAGAAATTGTGGTATTTTTGTAAAAAAAGGCAAAGAAAAGTTTTCATACTTTGAACCTGAATATAACATAGATTACTATAGAAAAACAATGTTTAAACATGGAGATTTTACAAATGACTAATCCCTTAAAATATACTTGCCTGTTTGGAGGCGGAGCTATTAGAGGAATGGCATATATAGGAACAATAAGAGCTTTGGAAGAGTTGGGAATTGAATATGATATTATTGGAGGGTCTTCTGTAGGAGCTGTTATGGCAGCTCTTATTGCAAGCGGGTATAAGTCATATGAACTTGAAAATCTGTTTATGAAAGTAAATTTTGATTTATTCAAAGATATACATTTAGGATTTGGTAATGCTTTTGCTATAAGTAAAGGCGAAATTTTTTTGGATTGGTTAAATGAGTTGTTATTAAAGAAGAATGAAAAAATAAAAAATAAGAATGTTACTTTTGAGGATGTAGAAAAAAAACTTGTTATTATAACAACAAATCTAACAAAATTTTGTAATCAGGAATTTTCAACAGAAAAAACTCCTAATTTTGAAGTTGCTAAAGCTATAAAAATTTCTTCAAGTATGCCAGGTCTAATGGCTCCCTACAAATATGAAGATTGTTATTTGGTAGATGGCGATTTACAGAAGGCTTCTCCAATGTGGAGATTGTCTAGTACTTTAAATAATTCAGAAAGTAGAATTTTAGAGTTTAGATTAGAAGGCGATTACAGTAAGGATGAAAAAAATCCTATATCCTTCATAAATACAATATATAGCTGCGTAACTGATATAGCAACAGATTTTGTTACAGAGTTGTATGGGAAAAACGACAGATATGATTGTATAAGAATTAATACAGGAGATATTTTCTTTGCTGATTTTAATCTTAGCAAAGAAGAAAGACGCAAACTTATTGATATTGGCTACAACCAAACTATATATTACTTCAAAAGTGTATTGCCGAAGAAAAAACAAAAACTTGCAGATGTTTATGCACAAATTCTAACCTACCTAAAGAAAGCATTAAAAGGTCTTAAAGCTAATAATGTGGAAGAAGTTCAATGGTGGTTTGGAGATATTTTCACAACTATGTGCGAGAACAAAGAAATTATTGATCCGCTAATTTATCAAAAGATCTTTGATATGAAAAATTCTCTGGTAAAAGGCACTGCAACGGTTCTATTTTTTCATACTTGCTTCAAGGGTGCAAAAAGGCTTGAAGCTGAGATGAAAGATGTGATTATGGTTGTTAATAACAGATTAAATGAACTAAGGTTGTATATCCAAAACTATCCTAAATGTGAAGTTTTGTAAAAATATTGTCAAAATTAGGGTATTTTTGTAATATTTCTTAATAAAAGTATTGAATTTTATATACTTCTGATATATTATAAGTATATAAGAAATATTTGTTATGTGTTTTCAAATCCTTATACAAACTTGATTAATTTACCCACATTTATAATTTAGGAGTTTAACAGTATGAAAGAAACAGCTATTCAAATGAAAAAAACAACCAACCCTTCAAGAAACAGTTTTGTATCATTTAACGGTAATGATATGATGTCTTACGTTAGAAAAGTTAATTCGTTCAAATCACTTAATGCAGATGAAGAAAAAGAAGTTGCAAGACTTGCAAAGACAGGTGACAAAGAGGCAAAAAAAATATTAGTTCAATCTAATTTAAAATTGGTTTTAACTATTGCAAGAAAAGCAATTCACGTTTCAAAACTTCCTATGATTGATTTAATTCAGGAAGGGAATTTAGGCTTAATGATAGCTGTTGAAAAATTCAACCCGGAATTAGGCTACAGATTTTCAACTTACGCAAGCTGGTGGATAAAACAAGCAATGTTCAAAGCAATTTCTGAACAATCATATTGCATGAAAATTCCTGTATATATTCAAGAGACCTTATCAAAATTTTCTAAAATCAAAACAGAAATGGAAAGAGCATACAACTGTCAAGTTACAACTAAAGATGTTGCAGAGAAGATGAATTTGGAACCTGAAAAAATTGACACATTCTTATCAGCTTACACAACAACAGTATCAATAGAAGGCAGCTTTGATGGCAAAAACGGAAGTGAATTAAATGTAGCTGATGTTTTAGAAGATGAAAAATGTAATGTTGAAGAATCTATTGAGTACGAAGAATTGAAAAAGGAAATTGCAAGTGTTGTTTCTACATTGAAAGAACGCGAGCAAACAGTTATCAAAATGAGATTCGGATTAGAAAACTTTGCAAAAACAACCTTAGAAGATATTGGCAAATTATTTGGTGTTACAAAAGAATGTATTAGGCAAACAGAATTGAGAGCTATCAATAAATTAAGAGGCAATTTTACATTAAGCTGTTATGCAGATTAACAAAAAACTCCCTCTCTAAATCTTAGAGAGGGAATTTTTTATATTTTGTTTTGAGCTTTTTTTGCATTTTCATACCGTTTTTTTGTAAAATAATTTGTCATACCGGCAACAAAAAATCCCATTACGCCAATAGAAAAAATATACGGCAAACCTGATATTAAAACCTTTTGCTTAGCAAGAGATTTGAATTCTTTTTCTACCGTAGAATTTCTTTCTTTAGCAAGTTTCTCAGCCAAAGCTCCCAAATCATCAAATTTTGGTACATTAAGGTCCTTGCCGATAAGATCTTTGCATTTGCCCATTTTATGCAAAAGTTTTCTAAAACCTTTTTCAACAAGTTCACTACCTGTAATTACATAGAGAGCAACCAATGGAAATCTTGTTGCAGTTTCTTTGAAATTTTCTTTTCCTCTGTCAGCAGAAGCACCAAAATATCCGGCGCCACCAACAAGAACACAAGTCGTTAGTTGACCTTTGCTCAAACATAATCGACCATTTTGGCTGTTAAAATCCATGTTAGTGTACTTATTAAAGAAATTTTTTGCCTTAGGAGAATTCTTAAACATTTTAGAACCAGGAGCTACAATAAATTCAGAAATATTTTGCAGAATTTTAGAATTCTTGCCTTTTGTTGCCAAAAGAGCTGCCAGTCCGAGACAGCCGGCATAAAGTCCCGCCGCAAGCCCGATATGCTTCTGCGCACTCTTTTTAA
>CALUVP010000073.1 GCA_944324215.1 Candidatus Gastranaerophilales bacterium
ATTAGTCGGAACAGGCGAAATGTTCAAAAAAGCATTAGCTGGCGGTTACGCTATTGGTGCTTACAACGTTAACAACATGGAAATTTTGCAAGCAATTGCAGAAGCTGCTGAAGAAACAAGATCACCAATTATTCTTCAAGTTTCAGCAGGAGCAAGAAAATACGCAAATCAAACTTACTTGGTAAAATTGGTTGAAGCTGCTTTAGCAACTACTACAGTGCCTATAGCTTTACACTTAGACCACGGCGCAGATTTTGAAATTTGTAAAGCTTGTATCGACGGTGGTTTCTCTTCTGTTATGATTGACGGAAGCAGATTCTCATTTGAAGAAAATGTTGCTGTTACTAAAAAAGTAGTTGATTATGCTCACGCAAGAGGAGTTTCAGTAGAAGCTGAACTTGGTAAATTAGCTGGTGTTGAAGACGATGTAAACGTAGACGCTAAAGATGCTAAATATACTAACGTAAAAGAAGCTGTTGAATTTGTAAAACAAACAGGTTGTGATTCTTTGGCTATTGCTATCGGAACTTCTCACGGTGCTTACAAATTCTCTGGTGAAGCTAAATTAGACTTCGACAGATTAAAAGAAATTAAGGATGCATTAAAAGAAGCAGGTTTTGGTGATTATCCAATTGTTCTTCACGGTTCATCTTCTGTACCTGCAGAATTTGTTGCTAAATGTAACCAATTTGGCGGTAAGTTGCCAAATGCACAAGGTGTTCCAGAAGATATGCTTAACTATGCTTCTAAACACGGCGTTGCTAAAATTAATATTGATACAGACTTAAGATTAGCAATGACTTCTACAATTAGAGAATTCTTTGTAGAACATCCTGAAAAATTTGACCCACGTGAATATATGGGACCAGGAAGAACTGCTGTTAAAGAAATGGTTATGCACAAAATGCGCGATGTATTAGGAACAGCAGGTCACGCAGATGACTAGTTTTACACTAGACACTACTCAAAGATAAATTATAAAAAATATGGGCAGAACCGTTAGGTCTGCCTATATTTTTATGTTACAATTAGTCTATGAGTAAGAAGATTTTGATCATAGGAAATGGTGCTAAAGAATATGCTTTAGCAAAAAAATTATCAGAGAAACACGATATATATATTACACCATCTTCTGACACGTTGAAGGAATTTGCTCAGTGTGTTGATATAAGAGAAGATAATCCTGCTGAGCTGTTGGATTTTGTAATGGAAAACGGAATTGATATGACTATACCGATTTCTCTAACAGTATTGAAAACAGATATTGTACAGATATTTAACAATAATAATCAAAAAATATTTGCACCGGATAAAAATGCTTCAAGAATTGTTTTTGATAAGGCGCTTGCGAAGAAGATTTTATATAAATTAAGAATTCCGACTCCAAAATTTGGGATTTTTGAAAAACAAAATATGGTTTTAGATTATATAAAAAACCAAAAAGGTCCTTTTGTTTTAAAAACAGATGATTCAAATAGTGCAGCTGTCTTTACATCGTATCTTGCAGCAAAATCTCTTGTTGAGTCCAGTTTTATTGAGAAGAATAAGCGTATTATAATTGAAGATTATGTATATGGAAGTCCGTTTTCTTTTTATACAATAACAGATGGTTACAAGGCATTGCCTATAGGTTCATCAATTTGCTATAAACATTATCTTGAAGGTGATGGCGGACAGTTAACAAGTGGTATGGGGTCTTGTTCTCCTAATTATAAGCTTACCCAAGAACAAGAATATTTTTTGATGGATAGCGTTATTTACCCGACTCTTGATTATTTGGAAATTGAGGGCAATCCTTATTTGGGTATTTTGGGTGTAAATGGAATCTTGACAGAAGATGGTAGTATCCAAATTCTAGGATGGCAATCTTTTATGCAGGATTGTGATGCTCCGGCTATCTTAGAAGTTTTAGATGAAGATTTATATAGTCTTTTCTATTCTTGTGTAATTGGTTCTTTTAGTGATGAAGTTGAATATATTAGAAATAAGGATTTGTTTGCTTCTTCATTGGTTTTGACTTGTAAGAATAAGAATAATAAAGAAAATATAATAAAAGGCTTGGATAAGCTTGATGAAAATATGGTGGTTGTTTTCTACCCTTCGGTTACCAAAAACAGATATTTAGAATATGAAGCAAACGAAGGTGCTGTTATTTCTATAACAGCAATATCTGGTACACCTTCACGTGCCATAAATAAAATGTATTCTGAAATTGAAGATATAAATTTTGAGTCTTTATATTATAGGCATGATATATGTAAACAAAAATTTTAAGTTAACATTTCTTAATAATTGCTAATCTAAAAGGCAATTTTATATTTATCAAATACTTTATATATATACGAGTAACAAAAACTATATAGAGGATAAAAGGAGTACATTTATGGCAAGAGTATTAATTTCAATGCCTGAAAGTTTTTTAGGCAAAATTGACGAGGTAGCAGAAAATGAGAGCAGATCACGTTCAGAGCTTATTCGTGAGGCTTTAAGAAGTTACATCACGCGTTCTCAAGTTCGCAATAATACGTTGGCTGACAAAAATGCTAGGATTTTAGAGGCACTACTAGACTAATATGCTGGTATTGGTACAAGTAAGAATAATAAAATTTTCGAAAATTTATTATTCCTTGTACAGAGGGGAACAGGAGGATAGAAAATAAACACGAGAAGAGACTAGTTAAAAAGAAAGTGGCGAAAAAACGCAACCATGGGAATTCTAATAAAATAGAGTTCCTTTTTTTTATACACAAAAGCAAGGAGTGGAAAACTTTTTAGTCGACTCTCCTTGCTTTTTCAGGGTAATGTATTCCCAAAATTTAATTATAACAAGTTCAATGCAATACTTGGGGTTTGGTTTGCAGTTGCAAGTAATGTGGCAGAAGCTTGTTGTAAAATTTGTGCTTGAATATAATTTGAAGATTCTTCAGCAATATCAGCATCTCTTAATGTAGATAAAGAAGACATAATATTCTCAGATTGTACAGATATTGATTCGATAGAAGATTCTATTCTATTTTGGGCAGCACCTAAAGTAGTAGTTCTAGCAGAAATTTCATTAATAACTTTGTCTATTTCATCAAGCATAGCAGCCTGTCCACCTGTAATTTTTGTGCCATCGTATCCGGAACAAGCTTTCGCAATACCCTCCAATGTGCTATCACCACCAGGAACGGATGCATAATCAGTAAATAAAGACTCAACATCACCTTTTTTGAACAAAGATTCATCCAATTCAATTTGGCTGGAGGAATCGCTATAAAGCCCTACTTGAAGAGAAATTGTTCCCATAGAGCCATCCATCATGTTTAGGCCATTAAATTCACAATTAGCGGCAATACGATCAACTTCTTCCAATCTTGCTGTAATTTCTGATTGTATTGCTTTTAACGAGTCTGAACCATAGGTTCCGTTTGCAGCCTGTTCAGTTAAGTCTCTGACACGTTGTAAGTGAGAAGAAACCAAAGCATAAGTATCTTCAAGTGTTGTTAACATGTCAGCACCAGTTGCTGCGTTGTCTGCAGCTACGTCCAATGAACCCAACTGAGTTTCCCAGTTTGTAGCGATAGAATAACCTGCTGCGTTGTCAGCCGCGTGGTTGATTTTGTACCCAGTTGTCATTCTTTCGATTGCTTGGTTCAATGAATTTGTAGCTTTGCTCAAATTAGATTGAACGATGAGGGATGAAATGTTTGTGTTAATTGTAAGTGCCATTTTTTACTCCTTTCTGGCGTCACATCCTACGAATGCGTCCTTGCATTTGTTTCTCATACCTGTTTAATTCCACACTTCAAAAATTTATAACAAGGTAAGCTTTAAAAATTTACAAATTGTAACATTAAAGGGCTAAAATATTTGTTAATGATATAATTTGGTAAATGGGAGTTATATAAATGGGAAAGATAGTTATAGACAATAATCGCTGTAAGTCTTGTTATATATGTACAACAACTTGTCCTAAAAGACTTATAAAAAAGAGTGATAAAACAAATCGTCTTGGCGATTATATGGTGGAATTTGATGATCCTAATGGAGAATGTATTGGTTGTGCAATGTGTGCCAAACGTTGTCCAGATTTGGCAATAACAGAGGTTTATAGATAATAATGTCTTGGTATTGGAGAAAAAATGGCAGTAGAAAATAATGAAAAGGTTTTAATAAAAGGAAATTATGCAATAGCTCAAGCTGCTATAAATGCTGGTTGTCAATGTTATTTTGGTTATCCGATAACTCCTCAAACAGAGATTGGAGAATATTTGAGTGGAAAAATGCAGGAAATGGGAAGAGCGTATGTTTGTGCCGAGAGTGAACTTGGTGCAATCAATATGGTTATGGGAGCTGTTGCAGCTGGTGTTAAAGCAATGACTTCATCATCTTCTTGTGCTGTATCTCTTATGCAAGAGGCTCTATCGTATGCCGCTTCAGACGAATTACCTGTGGTTTTAGTTAATGTTATGCGAACGGGTCCTGGGTTAGGTTATATTTATCCTGCTCAAGGGGATTATAATCAAGCAGTTTATGGGGGTGGAAACGGCGATTATAAACTTATTGTATTGGCTCCTTCTACGGTTCAGGAGTGTGTTGATTTAACTTATAGAGCTTTTTATCTTGCTCAGAAATATAGAAATCCGACCATGATTCTTGCTGATGGGCTTTTGGGACAAATGATGGAGCCTGCAAGTTTTGGAGAATATCCGTATCCGGAAGTTGATGTTTCATCTTGGGCGTTATCCGGTGCAAAAGGAAGGGATGCAAGAAAGATTTATTCTGTCGCGACTGATGAGAAAAAACAGATTCAGCATATTTATGATTTACATAAAAAATTTGAAGTTATTGCCAATAATGAAACTTCATATGAAGAGTTTAATACTGAAGATGCGAATTTTGTTTTAGTAGCTTTCGGTTCTATGACTCGTAATATAAAAGCTGCTATGAATGTTTTAAGAGCGCAGGGCAAAAAGGTAGGATGCTTCAGACCGATTACGCTATCCCCTTTCCCGTATAGGAATATCAAAGCTTTAGCAGGAAAAGGTAAGGACTTGATTGTTGTTGAAATGAATATGGGACAAATGCTTAAAGATGTTAAGTATGCTGTAGAAGGTAAGTCTCAAGTAAGCTTTGTAAACAGACCTTGCGGAGAATGGTTAAGCGTAGAAGAAATTGTTGCTGCTGTTAATGAAATTATTCTCGCAAAGGAAGGTAAGATATCCGGCAAAGAAATGGAGAGTCGTTATGCAACAAGTATTTAGTATTCCAAAGTCAATGAAAAAAGATTTTAAGTATACGTTTTGTCCAGGGTGTGATCACGGTATTGCAATAAGACTTGTTGCAGAAGTTATAGATGAACTTGGAATTAGAGAAGATATAATTTCTTCAACTTCTGTAGGGTGCTCTGTATTTTTGTACGATTTCCTTGACGTTGATTGTGTAGAAGCTCCTCACGGAAGAGCTCTGGCTTCTGCCACAGGTGTAAAAAGAGCAAGACCTGATAAAGTTGTATTTACTTATTCAGGCGATGGGGATTTTGCTTCAATTGGTTTGGCTGAATCTATGCACACAGCTTTAAGAGGAGAAAAAGTTACAAGTTTTTGTATTAATAATACAACTTATGGTATGACAGGGGGACAGCTTGGGCCTACAACAATGATGGGACAAGTAACTACTACTTCTCCAACCGGAAGGAATAAGGAGTATTTTGGTTATCCGATTAAAGTTGCCGAGCATATAGCTTTATGTGATGGAACTGCTTATTCAGCAAGGGTTGCACTTGATACAGTGCCTCATATTAATGAAGCAAAGAAAGCTATAAAGAAGGCTTTTCAAGTTCAGTTAGACGGGTTAGGTTTTGGTTTTGTAGAACTTCTTTCTTCTTGTCCTACTAACTGGCACATGTCGCCTGAGGATGCTCACAGAAGAGTCCGTGAAGAAATGATTCCGGTGTTTCCTCTTGGTGTATTTAAAGATGTTACGGAGAATAAATAAATGGAAACAAATTTTATATTAGCAGGGTTTGGCGGTCAGGGTGTTCTTTTAGCGGGAACAGTTCTTGCTAATGCGTTTATGCTTGAGGGGAAGAATGTTACTTGGTATCCTTGCTACGGAGCAGAAATGAGAGGTGGAACTGTTAATTGTGAAATTGTAGTTTCTGATACGGAGGTGAGTTCTGTTCATAAACAAGATACTGATTATGCACTTGTTTTAAATCAACAATCTTTTGACAGATTTGTTAAAAGAGTTAAAAAAGGTGGAACAATTATTGCAAATTCTACTCTTGTTGAACAAACAAAACCAAGAGATGATATCAATTATGTTTTTGCTTCAATGGGTGAAATAGCAAATAATTTAGGTACAAGTAAAGTTACAAATGTTGTTTCTTTAGGAGTTTTGTCTTCTGCCTGCGAGATTGTCTCAAAAGACTTTTTAGCCAAAGGTGTGGAAAAGGTTTTGGGTGAAAAGAAAAGAGATTTGCTTCCTCTCAATGAAAAAGCGCTAACCCTCGGTTCTGAAGCTTTGCTTACTAAAGTTTAAGTTTAAAGAAATGTAAAATTAATGGTTTATATTATTGTGATATATAGTCTTATAAAGTATTATATTAAAATCAAATATAATCTATTCTTTAAGGAGGTTTAAAAGTGAATATTCAGAGAATTAGTGCATCTAATAATACAAATCCTGCATTTTCATCAAAATTAGTGCCAAATAATACATTAAGGAGTGCATTTGATCATGCTAAAAAGACTGGTGATGTGAAATTTTTAAGTGCAGTTAAAAATATTTTGAATGATGGGAAAAATAATAAAATAAGAGTAGAATCTTATCGTAATCTAGAACTTCCTCAGGAACAAGAATATATGTATACAAAATTGTTTGTCAATGATAAAGAAGTCGATTTTATGGATACGGTGTTCAGACCTCCTTATATCGATAAGAAGAATAAAAGTACAGGCAATAGAATTTTAGATTCAATAAAATTAATAGTTAGAAATTTTGAGGACAAAAAACAAGTATGTAATGAATTAGATGAGGTGTATAAAAAATGCGGTTTAGATGCCGGTGATACAAGAACTGAAAGATTAATAGAAGATAAGCAGCCTAATTTTTTCTAATTTTTAGTGTATCCTCATTTACGTACCAATAAAATAAATTAATGAATAATAGGTCGGGTTTTAGCCCAACAATAACTTTGATTATATTTTGCGTACGTTCAAAATACGTTCAAAAGTATCTTCATTCTGCACACGTCATCAAATTAAGGGTGAAGAATTCCTAAAACTGGTGAATAGTGAGAAATGAATAGTGAATAGAAAAATTTCAAAAGTTTTAGAGATTTTTCGGTCTCACGTCCTCTAATAACAGCCCGATGTATTTACCCCCGCAATGAAGTCTGGCTTGTAGGTTTATTTCAGGACTGAAATCATTTACCCCTCCCCTGGAACCTATGTTTGTAATAAAATACTAATGTACAAGTTAGTAAGGGGAATTATGAAAAAAGTTTATATAGAAGTTATGGGTTGTCAGATGAATAAGTCTGATGCTGAGCGTATGTATGGTATGCTGGAGTTTTTAGATTATTATCAAACTGATAATCCAAAAGAGGCGGATTTGCTTATAATAAACACTTGTTCAGTAAGACAATTATCAGAGGATAAGGCTTACAGTGCAATTGGTGTTTGGGGCAAATGGAAGAAAAATAAACCTGATTTAAAGATTGTTTTTGCGGGATGCGTAGCTCAACAAGCCGGCGAAAATATTTTAAAACGAGCTCCTTATGTAGATTTAGTTTTGGGAACACAAAGAGTTTATGAGCTTCCTGAACTTATAAAAAGGATTGAAGCAGGAGAAAGGCTCGTTTCTGTTGATGAAATACCTTATGAAGAGTCAGATATAAAGATTAATAGAGTAAAAAGTGTAAATGCCTGGATACCTATTATGGAAGGTTGTAATAACTTTTGTACGTACTGTATTGTGCCTTATACAAGAGGTAGAGAACGTTCTAGAAAGTCTGAACTTATTATAAGTGAAGTTAAAAAAGCTCTAAATGAAGGTTTTAAAGAAATAACGCTTTTAGGACAAAATGTTGACAGTTATAAAGGTGAAAATGAGGGTGAAAATCTTTCTTGGCTTTTAAGACAAATAAATTCTATAGAAGGTAAGTTCAGAATCCGTTTTGTAACTTCTTATCCTACGGATATTACGGAAGAACTTATTGATACTGTAATAGAGTTGGATAAGGTTTGTGAGTATTTTCATATACCAATGCAGTCAGGTGATGATTACACTTTGAAAAAAATGAATAGAAGGTATGATTATGCTACCTATAAAAAGATTTGTGACAATATAAGAAGTCGTATACCTGATGTTACAATAACAAGTGATTTTATTGCAGGTTTCCCGGGCGAAACAGAGGAACAATTTGAAAATACCTTAAAGGCAATGACAGAGCTTGAGTTGGATTACTCAAATACGGCAGCATATTCCCCAAGAGAAAAGACGGTCGCAGCAAAGTGGGTTGATTTGTATCTTCCTGAGGATGTTAAGACGGAACGTCTTGCAAGACTTAATGAACATAATAGAAAATGTTGCTTAAAGTCTAATCAAAAGTATGTAGGACGTGAAATGGAAGTTCTCATAGAAAAATTTGAGGGGGTAAATGAGTCTGGTGTAAATGATAGGGGAGAAAATATTATTACAGGCAGGACAAGGAATAATAAAATAGTCCACATTCCTTATGATAAAGATATTACGGGTGAGTTTGTAAACGTAAAAATAACTTCCGCCCGTACCTGGTACCTGAGAGGGGAGATGATAAAGTGAGTCTAAAAAACAAACTTTTGATACTCGTTTGCGGAATTTTTGCAATTTTAGTCGTCTCAAGCAGAGAATATCCTCGTTGGCGAGGAATAATTACCCATCAAGAAATTTTTTCATTTCTAGTATTGTGCAGCATAATGCTGTATCTTGTATGGATAATAAGAAAATTTTTAGTAAAATAATTTAATATTCCCCTCTCCCTCCGGGAGAGGACGCAGATGTAGGAGCATAAGCGACGTACAGATGCGGGTGAGGGTACATGAATTACAAAACAAATATAGCAAGAAATTTAAGAAAAAATTCAACAATACAAGAAAGAAGGTTATGGAATTTGTTGAAAAATCGACAATTTCATAATTTGAAGTTCAAAAGGCAATATCCAATAGGGAATTATATAGTTGATTTTGTATGTGTACAGGCTATGATTGTAATTGAGATTGATGGTGGACAGCACAATACATCAAGATGTCTTGAAAATGATAAAAAGAGAACAGAGTATTTAGAAAGTTGTGGTTATAATGT
>CALUVP010000074.1 GCA_944324215.1 Candidatus Gastranaerophilales bacterium
ATCGGTTTTAATACCGAAGGGCAAAAGCGCATTAAAACAGCTGCCGAGCGGACAAAAACAATAACTACCACAAAAACAACAATTGAAAATAACGGTACAATTACATCGGAAAACATTCAAAGAGCATATACGGTTAAGCCTGAAAGAAACAAATTAACAGGCGTAAAAAAACTAAAGCCAAATGATGACATTAAACAAAAACAAGAAAGTCAAGCAAGCATAATTACAGCAGACAACGGTTTTCGCCCAACAATTAATAGATTGCAAGAGGTAGAGCAAAGATTATCTTCATTGAATGATGATATACAAAGCTATAGAGGCGTACAAAATAAAATCAATGAAACCAGAAAGCAATTAGAAGCAAAAATTAAAGCACACAATGAAGCGTTTTGGTTTGTTGATGCTCACGAAAAATATTGGGACGATATCAAGCCACTCAACACTCCGTATTCAAAATATACAGAAGGTCTTTCTAATTTCTTACACAATCTCCGAGAGAAACAACAAAAAGATCTGACGGATTATTTTATGCAAGCGCTAGAGCTTGAACAATTAGACTTGGCAAATAATCTAAAAATGCTACAAGTCAAAGAGTATCTTACCAAAATAAAACCAGAATATGAAAAAATAAAGAAAAACGTTACAGAACTCTTACCTTTCAAAGATTGTCTTAGCAAAGAAGGGCAAAAAGAACTGTGCCAACTTCAAAGAGAAATAACTGTTCGAATTGAAAGAATGGCTTAAAATTAAAATAAATTTGCCCTAATCCCACGTCATATATATTCAATTATATATGAATACACATATATGTCAATAAAAAGTAAAATTATTTCATGCAGAAAAGCGAATTGTACAAAATCATTGGGAAAAATATCCAGAAACAACGACTTATCCAAGGATATACGCAGGAAACTTTTGCAGAACTCATGGGAGTTAGCTGGAGTTATGTTTCAAAAATTGAATCCGGTATTTTAAATTTGTCATTAGGAAAAATTTTAGAAATTGCCGACTATCTTAACATAGAAATTGATTTGCTACTTAAAACAAAAAACTAAAATTTATCTTTTTACCTATACATTTACCCTCCCCCGATTGATTTACCCCCTGTTTGTTTTATAATTAAGTTATTGGAAAAAAGATAGCTTTATTTTTGATTAATAAGGAGGTCAAATGGGCAAAATTGAAATTACGCATGAAATCGAAGAAAAATGCTGCGTACACCGCGGTGTAAAAGGAGTTCCAGCTCCAATACCGCAAGAAGGTGAATGGACTAAATGTAAAGAAATTACTGATATTTCAGGTTTAACTCACGGATGCGGCTGCTGCGCTCCTCAACAAGGTACTTGTAAACTTACTCTTAACGTTAAAAACGGAGTTATTCAAGAAGCTTTAGTTGAAACTCTTGGTTGTTCAGGCATGACTCACTCTGCTGCTATGGCTGGTGAAATTCTTCCTGGAAAAACTATATTGGAAGCTTTGAATACTGACCTTGTTTGTGACGCTATCAACGTTGCTATGAGAGAATTATTCTTACAAATCGTTTACGGTAGAACTCAAACAGCTTTCTCTGAAAACGGACTTCCTGTTGGTGCAGGACTTGAAGATTTAGGTAAAGGTTTACGCTCTCAAGTTGGTACTATCCACTCTACTAAACAAAAAGGCGTTAGATACCTTGAATTAGCAGAAGGATATATTCTTGAACTTGGTCTTGACAAAAACGACGAAGTTATCGGTTATAAATTCGTTAACCTTGGAAAAGTTATGGATGCTATTAAAGCAGGCGTTGATCCTAAGGAAGCTTACGAAAAGAATATCGGAACTTACGGCAGATTTGCTGACGCTGTTAAGACTATCGATCCTCGTAAAGAATAAGGTGCTACACACGTAAATATATGGTCGGGGAACAATCGTATAAATACAAACTAAAATAAAAATTACCAGTTCCCCTCGAAGTAAAAACTATAAGAAAAAAGGGAAATAAATTATGACAGTAAAATTTGAAGGACAAGATAGACGTGAAGCTACTCTTAAAAAAGTTTTACCTGAATATGGTTTTAAATCTTTAGAAGATGCTCGCGAACTATGCTTATCAAAAGGCATTGATGTTGATGCTATCGTAAAAGGTATTCAACCTATCGCATTCGATAACGCTTCTTGGGCTTATACTTTAGGCTGCGCTATCGCTATTAAAAAAGGTATCAAAACTGCTGCTGAAGCTGCTGAAGCTATTGGTATCGGTTTACAAGCTTTCGCTGTTCCGGGTTCAGTTGGTGACACTAGAAAAGTTGGTTTAGGTCACGGTAACTTGGCTGCTATGTTGCTTAGAGAAGAAACTGATTGTTTCTGCTTCTTAGCTGGTCACGAATCTTTCGCAGCTGCTGAAGGTGCTATCGGTATCGCTAGAAACGCTAACAAAGTTAGAAAATCACCTTTAAGAGTTATTCTTAATGGTCTTGGTAAAGATGCTGCTTACCTTATCGCTAGAATTAACGGTTTTACTCACGTTGAAACTGAATATGACTACAAAACAGGCGAATTAAAAGTAGTTAAAGAAACTCCATTCTCTGAAGGAGAAAGAGCTAAAGTTAAATGCTACGGTGCAGATGACGTTAACGAAGGTGTTGCTATCATGATTAAAGAAGGTGTTGATGTTTCTATTACTGGTAACTCAACTAACCCTACAAGATTCCAACACCCTGTTGCTGGTACTTACAAAAAATGGTGCTGGGAAAATGGTAGAAAATACTTCTCAGTAGCTTCTGGTGGTGGTACTGGTAGAACTCTTCACCCTGATAACGTTGCTGCTGGTCCTGCTTCTTACGGTATGACTGATACTATGGGTAGAATGCACGGTGACGCTCAATTTGCTGGTTCATCTTCTGTTCCTGCTCACGTTGAAATGATGGGTGTGATTGGTATGGGTAACAACCCTATGGTTGGTGCAACTGTTGCAGTAGCTGTTGCTGTTGAAAATGCTATGAAATAGTCTTATATAGCGAACAAAAAAAGAGGTATCAGTTGATACCTCTTTTTTTTATTAACGATTTTATTTATGCTATTTCAGCCCTTGTCTTTTGAGAAATATCGCTAGTATTGTTTTGCGGTAAATGAATTAATTCGGCTTGATTATCAATCTCATCTTGTCGCTCAACCATTTCTTTTGTTATAACGAATTTAGTTATATCATGTTTTGTCGGGATATCATACATAACATCGAGCATCAATTCTTCTACTATTGATCTCAATGCTCTTGCACCTGTTTTGCGTTTAATAGCTTTTTGAGCAATCAAATCAATAGCTTCCGGTTCGAACTCTAAATCTACACCGTCCATTTTTAATAAGCATTGGTATTGTTTTAGAACAGCGTTCTTAGGCTCAGTTAAAATCATTTTTAAAGTTTTTTCATCCAAAGCATCCAATACGGCATATACAGGAATTCTACCTATAAATTCAGGTATAAGACCAAACTTTAAGAGATCTTCAGGTTGCAATTTTTTAAGAAGCTTAGCAGCCTGTTGTTCCTTTTCCGCCTGAGTTGGAGCTGATTTTCCGAAACCAATTGATGAACCATCTTTTACACGATGTTCTATAATCTTATCCAAATCAACAAAAGCACCACCTACAATAAACAAAATATTGCTCGTATCAATCTGTATAAATTCTTGTTGAGGGTGCTTTCTGCCACCTTGAGGCGGTACATTAGCAACAGTACCTTCTATCAACTTCAATAAGGCCTGTTGTACACCTTCTCCTGATACATCTCTTGTTATTGAAGTATTTTCAGATTTTCTTGCAATTTTATCAATTTCATCAATGTAGATTATACCCTTTTCAGCCTTCTTTGCATCATAATCAGCATTTTGATAAAGACGTAATAAAATATTTTCTACATCATCTCCAACATAACCTGCTTCAGTTAATGTAGTTGCATCTGCTACCGCAAATGGAACATCCAACATTTTTGCTAGAGTTTGAGCAAGAAGCGTCTTACCACTACCAGTTGGTCCCACAAGCAAGATGTTTGATTTTTGAATTTCTACACCATTCGTATCTTCCTGCCTATTATGTTTCAAACGTTTGTAGTGATTATATACAGCAACAGAAAGAACCTTCTTTGCATCATCCTGACCAACAATATGCTGATCTAAATAGGCTTTTATCTCGTGCGGTTTCGGAATAGATTTTTCCTCAATCTCATCAGAAGTCTTTTCGTATTTTTCACCGTTTTTTTCTTTTGCTTCAAAGAATTCTTCATCCAAGATTTCATTACATAACTCAACGCATTCATCACAAATGAATACATCCGGACCAGCGATAAGCTTCTTTACCTGATCTTGAGTTTTTCCACAAAATGAACATTTTAACCTATCATTAGATGACATAAATTTCTCCTGTTGTTATATATAGAGACTTTAACTTCTATTAACCTTCTTTTGTAATGACTTTATCAATCATACCGTATTCAAGAGCTTCTTGAGGTGTCATGATATAATCTCTGTCAGTATCTTTTTCAATCTTCTTGATAGACTGACCTGTATTAGAAGCCATAATTTCATTCAAAGTCTTTTTAATTCTTAAAATTTCTTGAGCCTGAATTTCTATATCAGTTGCCTGACCTTGAGCACCGCCTAATGGCTGGTGAATAAGCACTCTTGAATGAGGTAGAGCCATTCTTTTACCTTTAGCACCTGAACATAAAAGGAATGCACCCATTGATGCAGCCTGACCTAAACAAATAGTCTGAACATCAGCTCTTATATGCTGCATAGTATCATATATTGCCAAACCCGCAGTAACACTTCCTCCTGGAGAGTTAATATAAAGCATAATATCCTTTTCTGGATTTTCGCTATCTAAAAGTAACAACTGGGCAACAATCAAATTTGCAACCATATCGTCTACTGGAGTTCCCAGAAAAATAATTCTCTCTCTCAACAATCTTGAAAAAATATCAAAAGAACGTTCTCCTCTGCTTGATTGTTCAATTACTACAGGTACAAAACTCATTTTCAAAATTTCCTTTCTTATTTAAGTATAAA
>CALUVP010000075.1 GCA_944324215.1 Candidatus Gastranaerophilales bacterium
TTTTCTCAAGTTTAAGAGCCGCGACTACATTTGCTCCGCCTGAAATTCCGCAGAATATGCCGTGTTTTTGCGCCAGTTCTCTTGCTTGAGCTATTGCATCATCTCCTTTTACTGTAAAAATGCCGTCTAAATAATTATCGCCTTTGCTTTTTGCAATTTCCGGTATAAAATTGGCTCCGATTCCCTGAATTTTGTGAGCGCCTGCACGACCTTCTGTAAACAAAGGACTTTCAGCCGGCTCAATACCGTAAACTATTGCATTTTTTAAGTATTCTTTAAGTCCGTAAGCGGTTCCGCCTGTTCCGATTCCCGCTGTAATCACAACCTCTTTGCCCTCTACTGCTTCTTCTATTTCTTTTGCCGTTTGCTTATGAGCTTTCGGGTTATCGGGATTGGCAAATTGCATGGGGATAAAGCTGTTCGGGTAAAGCTTCTTCAATTCTTCGGCTTTATCAACCGAGCCCTGCATTCCTGTTTGGGCAGGTGTAAGAATAAGTTCCGCTCCGTAAGCTGCGATGTTTTTTTGCCTTTCGATAGACATATTTTCAGGCATACATATAATAAGCTTTAATCCCAAAACTGCACAACACATCGCAAGTCCAATTCCTGTATTTCCGCTTGTAGGTTCTATGATTACCGTATCATTATCTATATCGCCTCTGTCAAATGCGGCTTTTAGCATAGAATACGATGCTCGGTCTTTTATTGAACCTGATGGATTAAAGTACTCAAGTTTTAACAAGATATTGTCTGAATACTCAACCATTGGAGTATTTCCAATGGTTTCTAGTACATTTTTGTATATCATACTAATTTCGCAAACTTTCTTTTGCCTGCCTGTAATACCACATCCATATTCGGTTTAATCGTATAAGCCATATCTGAAAATTTTTCGCCATCAAGTTTAACACCCCCGCCCTGCATTAGACGTTTAGCTTCACCTTTGCTTTGTACAAAAGAAAGTTTTACTAATAAGTCTAATATGTTTACTTCAGACTCTATCTTAACACTTTCTATATCTTCAGGTATTCCCTTGTTGGATACTACATTTATAAATTCTTCTTGAGCTTTGTCTGCACCTTCTTTTCCATGATATTCTTCAGTAATCATATGTGCTAATTTCATTTTTATATCACGAGGATTTATTGAACCTGTTTCTATGTCTTGATCCATTTTCACAAGTTCTGCTTGTTCTTCATCTGTAAGTAATGAATAATAACGAGTAATTAAAGTGTCAGGAATACTCATAAGTTTTCCGAACATATCCTTAGCGTTATCAGTTAGAGAAATACAGTGTTCCGGATAAGTCTTTGACATCTTAACAACACCGTCTGTGCCTTCAAGAAGAGGAAGCATCATTACTAATTGCGGGTACTTTTTACCGTAAGCTGTTTGAATATCACGTCCTAAAAGTGTATTAAATCTTTGATCTGTACCACCCAATTCGATATCAGAATCAATTGCAACAGAGTCATAAGCTTGCATTAGAGGATAGAAAAATTCGTGAATTGCGATTGGTTTTCCTTCGGCGTATCTTTTTGCAAAATCATCTCTTGTCATCATTTGTGCGACTGTAACTTTTCCTGCTAATTGCAAAAGTTCTGTAAAAGTCATCTTATGAAGCCAATCTGCATTGTTAACAACTTCAGCTTTTGATACATCCAAAACCTTTCCCATTTGTGCAAAATAAGTTTTTGCGTTTTCTTCTACTTGCTCTTTTGTCAAAGCAGGACGGGTTTCAGATTTACCAGAAGGATCTCCGATCATTGCAGTTGCTCCGCCTACAAGTAAGACTATTTTATGACCAAGTTTTTGAAATTCTTTTAGCTTTCTCATAACAACAGTATGGCCTAAGTGCAAATCCGGTCTTGTAGGATCCATACCTAACTTAATTCTTAATGGAGTATTTGTATCAGCTGCGTGCTGCAATTTGGCAGCAAGTTCTTGAACGCCGCCATTTACTCCACCTGGCAAAACTTCTGCATTTCTTGTTAATTGAATTGCTTGATCTATAAAATCCTGTCTTATTTCGGTCATTTCTATACTCCTCTTAATTCTCTTTGTTTACTTTTAGGATACCAAAAATATAAAACAAGGTAAACTATTGACAGAATATGTGAGTTGTTTTATTATAACCTTGTATCGATATATCGAAACAAAGAGAAAATTATGAAAAAACTAACTTTAAAAAATCTCGATTTATCTTGGTGGCGCTGGTCAGTTTAACTGCCGGCATGTGAGTCACGTTTGGGATTTTCTAACAGGCAGTTAAAGCCTTGGGTTTTGTCTGCTTGTTTGGGGCTTGTATAAGTTAAAATTTGTAAACAAAACCTTTTAGGATAAGCAATTTTTAGTCTTTACAAGTTTTAGGAATGTGAATTATGTCATCAAACAATAACAAAATTTTAATAGATACTTTGCCAAAAACGTTAAAACCTGCTGCAAAATTCGTTAGACACCAAGAACAAGCAGCTGGACTTTCTACGTCAAGATTTATTCAGGATGCTACGACCTGTTTAATACCGAAAGTCGTTTTTTCAAGAAGTCTTGCTGATTTAACAGAAAATACTTTTTTAGAAACTTCTGAAGAAGCTTTAATCTATTTTGTCCCTACTATTTTAGGAGAGAGAGTCGCAAGAAAAGTTTTTTCAAAAGGATTAACTAATGATTTAAAAAAAGAAGTAGCAACAACTGGTGTAGAATTGCTTGAAAAAGGTGGCGCTCAAAATAAAAAAGTTATTCCCGCAAAAGCTGCAATTGCACTTGCGGCTATGGCAATTCCTTTAACGGAGTTTTCTCTTAATTATATTAAAAATTTGATGACATTGAAACTTTTTAAGAAAAGTGATTTTAAAAATATTGCTTCGCTTGAAGAGACGCAAGAGGATAAAAAACATCAGGAGAAAGTTAAAAAGAGTGCGCAGAAGCATATCGGGC
>CALUVP010000076.1 GCA_944324215.1 Candidatus Gastranaerophilales bacterium
GATTTTGCATACTTAAGATACTCATCATCAGTTGTATATGTTGATACGAACTTCTGGTAATATTTGAAAGCTTCTTTGTAATTACTCAAGGTGTCATAATCTACTGCAACCATGTAATTTGCGATAGGAAATTCGTTCGAATATTTTAATACATTTAAGTAATCATTGATTGCAAGTTTTGGCTGTTTCTGCTCATCATAAATTAAGCCTCTGTAATAATAAGCGTAAGCATTATTCGCTTCTTTTTTCAAGACTTCATTGAATTTAGAAAGAGCATTTTGATAATTGTTTTGTTCATACAGTTCAATACCTTCATTTAAAACTGATACAGAGCCGTTTTGGGTTACGTAAGCAAGAAGTTCTTTCGCTTCGGATTGAGGATTTTTAGAAATTGCTTTTTTTAAGTAATTTTCCGCAAGAGCCCAATTCTGTTGTTCTGAATATAAATACCCTATATAATACGGGATTTCTGCATTATTAGGATTAATTTGTTCAGCCTTTTTATAATATTCAATAGCACTGTTGTAATCTTCTAAGGCTTGATAAGAAGCTGCAACTCCAAGCATAGAATCTTCTGTTGCCGGATTTATTGCCAAATACTGTTGAATAGCTTGTTTATAATCTTTGTTTTCATAGCTCTGTGATGCCTCGGCAAGTTTAGAATTTGAAGAATCACTTTGAACATTTTGTAAAGTCTTTAATACAAGATTATTGGCAGGAAATTTAGATTTTGCAGTGTTTAATGTGCTTATAGCATTATTATAATCGTTTTTAGCAGCATAACAAATTGCTAAATTTACGTAAGCATCAACTTTTGTAGAATCTTTTTCTATAACAGCTTTATAACCAGTTATAGCATCGTCAAGTTTGTTCTCTTGATGAAGTTTGTATACGTAATTGTATAAATCATTAACATTTCCACTTTTTTGCATATATGCAATATATTCAGCCGGTGTTAATGTATTTTTCATAACATCACCTATTTCTGCTTTTGCTCCGGCATTATTTGGATCTATGGATAAAATTTTCTTGTACAAATCAAGTGCTGTTTTGTTATCCCCCATTTCTTTATAGACTTGAGCCTTATATAATAAGGCTTGAGTATTATTAGGATACAATGTAAGAATAGAATCATAAGATTGTATCGCTTTTTGATACTCTTTTCTTTGTTGGAATAACGTTCCCACATTCAACCTTGTAGTTACATTGGAAGGATTGATTTTCTCGGCTTTTCCATAGTAACTTAAAGCTGTTTCAAAATCTCCTTGAGCTTGTTTGATAGCCCCAAGATTAGCATTTAATTCAGCGTCAGAAGGTGTTACAGCAAGTTTTTTTAGATAAATTCTTTCTAACGCATACAAAACTTCCATATCACCTTTAGAATTTGCTAAAGCTTCGTTATACTGAACAACAGCTTCATCGTATCTTCCGAGCTTATCAAGAGTCCTTGCGTATTTCATCCTGAGAAGTCCGTCATTAGGTTTTAATTCAAGAGCTGTCTTGTAATAATCTGCAGAGCGAGGTTCGTTGCCCAAAAGTTTTAATAAATCTGCAACTTGTTCGTTTGAATTTCCTGCAAGCTTTTCATTCTCTGTTGCTTTTGAAAATTCATAAGCAGCTGCTGATAAATTTCCAATGGCTCTTAATTCTTCTGCCTTTTTATATCTTGAGCCGGATGTCATATCAAAACTTATTACTTTTAAGCATTGATTTAAATTTTCATTTGCAGAGGTTATCATTGCTGCAGAATTTTGAACAGTTTGATCTTTGTTTGGATAAATTCTTAAGTAGAAAAGAGCACTTCTAAAATCATTTGCAGCCTTTTCATAATTTTTTTCTTGATTAGCATAATAAGTAGCGCGCGCCAAATAAGAATTTATTAGACCTATTCTTGCAGAATTGTCTAAATAGTTAATTCTCAAAGCTTTTCTAAATTCAACAATCGCCGAGGAATACTGATTTTGCATTAAGTAATTCTGAGCGGCATCATAATGTTGAGCAAAAGCGCCGGGTGCAGCAATAACAACATTAGACGTACTTAAAACTGTACAAATAGCTAAACAACAAACTGTCCCTAATAATTTTCTCTTCATAATAACATATTACTATAATAAATTTTTAAAGTGAATAAGCAAACACGGTAATGATACATTTTGTCAAATTGTAAATTTTTGTAAAAATTTTATTCCATGAGATATCATGTTTTTGAAATTTATAGTAGCATGCCATGTATCAACTATCCCCAAATCTCCTCCCAAAATTATTAGAGAAAACTTACACTGACTCAGAATAACTATGAGTCAGTTTTTATTATACATACAACTATAAACTGTCAAGACTATCCTAAAAGTTCTGTTAAAATAGTTGCATTTTCTTCTGCTTTTAGGTTATTAGAAATTTTATTACGTTTAATATAAACTCTTAAAGCTTCCCTTATAAGTTCACTTCTTGTTCTTTGTTCGGATGTGGCAACACTATCTACTTTATTTAAAAAATCGTTAGACATTGATATTAATACTCTTGCCATTATTCCTCCTTCTTTTTAATGAAGTCTTGATGTATAAGATTGGTAACACTAAAACCTTTAACCATCTTATTATATCATACAAATAATTTATTGCAATAATATATCAGTTGTATATTGGGAAATGTTAAATTTTTTTACAAAACTTTACAAGTGCGCAACTTTTATATGTATATTTACTTTATATATATAAGAGTATTTAATAGAGGATAATTATATGTCATTATTTCATTATTCAGGACTAAATTACGCATTAGCAAAAGGTTCACCAAGTGATTCTATGAATATATTTTGGAATCAGCTAAATCAAAAAGCAAAGACTGATTCTATGCTTTATTATACTCCGACATTTGATTTTTCAATATATAATGAATTCCCTGAATATTTTACTTGGGGCAATAATTTATGTAATCCGTTTTTGGCAATTCAACAGACAATGGATTCATTCAGGAATGGTAATTGGATGGGTGGAATGAATGGTTTCAATAATTGGCAATCTCCTTGGCAAATGCCGTGGCAGACTCCTTGGCAAATGCCTTGGCAAAACAATACTACCAATACATCTACTAATAGTAGTGAATATGATGCTTTAAGAGCTTTGATTGAAAAATATAAAGAAATCGGAAACATATCCCCAACTCTTAAGGATAAAATTAATAATGCCTTAAATAAATCTGGAAAACCGGAAGAAAAATTGCAAGCATTAAAAGATTTGTATAAGGATCTTGACAAAGGCAAATTAGAAAAAGCTTTATTAGACTTGCCTGAATACAAAGAAGTTTTGAAAACAGCCGGATATAAATTTAATGGTACAAACAAAGAGGATGATAAAAAACTAAGACAAGACATAAATAGTTTATATAATGATATAAAAGATAAAAAAGCCGATAAATTAAAGAATTTTATAATCAAAGACAACAATCCTGAAATTCTGAGATTAATAAGTTATTGGAATGACGAACATCCAGAAGATGAGAGCAGAGGTATAATTCGTTTGGTAGCAAACAATTTACCAGAAGCAGACAGTGATATGGAAGTGCATAAAGAAAGTATCCGAAATCTTGCGATGTCTTTAATAAACAAGGTTGAAGATTTCAAAGAGGAAGGTGGAGAGTTTGAGAAACTTGATGCAGCTAAAGATGCTGTGTCAGATGCTTTAACCGATGTAAATAAAGATTTTACAAAAGATAATTTGATGGAGCTTGCAGATAAGTTCGACACATTGTATGCAATGTTAAGAATGATGGAAGCAGAACAAATTAGAAATACTATCAATACAAAATATGGTTTCTTAAATGATATATCTTCCACTGATAAAGATATAGCAGATGACAGTTTAGTTATAGAAGATACAAAAGCTGATTTGAAGAATGAAGGCATTTCTGTAGATGATATTGAAATCGATTCTGTACCAAGAGAAGAAATTGAAGATGATTCAGACAGTGATGATAGTGATAAGACTGCAAAAGAAAAAATTGAAAAATTAGAAAAAGATAAGCATTTGGATAAGACTGCAAAAGAAGGAGTTTATGCTACAAAAACAACTTCAGAGTATGAGCCAGCAAAATTGTATATGGTAAAAGATGACGAACTTGTAGAGATAAAGGGTGCAAAATCCATAGATAAAGATGGCAATTGTACAATGATTGATGGCGGCAAAAAAGCTTTAGAAGATGTTGAGACAGAAAACGTTTCAAAAAATGATGTGATTGACTATAACAAAACTTTGAAAAGAATAAATGATTTAACAATAGACGGTACTCTCGTAAAATGTGAGAATGTAAAATTTGACAATCATACATTATATAGGAGTAAAGGAAAGAATAAAGACGGAAATTATCAATACTTTATAGTTAAAGATAATGAGTTAAAGAAAATAGACTGTGATTATATTTTGGAAGACGGAACAATCGTTGTTGATGATCAGAGATTAGGTTTAAATAATTTAACGGAAGAATATTTTTCAACAATAAGCAATTCGGATATTATTACAACTGACAAACAAAAAGAAGCAGAAGAAGCAAAATTTGACAAGAAATATGAACCACCAAAAATGGAACAGGCCGATGTTGAGAATGCAAATACGATTGCTAACAATTTAATGAATAATACAAGTGATGACGAATGGTATGAAGCTTCAAATATCATATTACGGCGAGTAAATGCAGATAATGTTCATACAATAATTAGCAGGTATGCTGAACAGGAAGGAGTTGGAACTGATAATATTCTAGAGCAGATTGCAACAGAACAAAAATGCTCAAACCGCAGTTGGTCTTGGTGGAACAAGTTATGCGGTGAATGGGGAGAAGAAAAACGTGATGTAAAAGAAAGACGAAATTTGATTAATCATATCGTAAAAGCTGTACTTGATCACTGTGATAAATATGGTGTTAAAAATGAGTATGCATACACAAAATTAAAAGAAAAATATGACAATGGTAAAGGTATTACTAACGATGATATCGATGATAAGGCAGAGACAACCATCAGGCAATTAGATCAATGGATTTTATCACTGGTTAAAACTCCTGTAAAGATAGAAGAATAATCAGATGTAAGTATGGAAACAATAAAAACCGGAAATAAAATCCGGTTTTTATTGTTGATTATTGCACATAATTTTTTCTAACTCACAAACCGCATTTTCAACAGTATCGTTGACAATAGTGTGGTCAAATTTTTTGGAATTTTCAATTTCCAGCTTTATGGCAGCAAGCCTTTTTTGAATAGCTTCTTCTGTTTCAGTATGTCTTCCTCTTAAACGGGCTTCTAACTCTTCCATAGACGGTGGTAGAATAAATATTAATACGGCATCCGGCATGAGCCTTTTTACATTTAAAGCACCTTTTGTATCTATTTCTAAGATAATATTGTCACCATTTTTAAGGCAATCTTTTACAAAGCTTTTTTTTGTGCCGTAATGGTTGCCGGAAAATTCTGCCCACTCCAAAAATTCCTCATTATCAACACACAGTTTAAATTCTTCTCTTGAAAGGAAAAAGTAATTAACCCCGTGAACTTCACCGTCGCGCATACCTCTTGTAGTGCAAGAAACAGAAAGTCTGAAATCAGGATGTTTTTTTAAAAATTCCTTGATAACAGTCCCTTTCCCGACTCCGGAGGAGCCGGAAATTACGAATAATTTACTCATTCAACCTCCTGAAGACCTTTATGTACAACTGTTTCAAATGTATTAGAATTATTTTTGTTGCTTAAAGTTATATTCTCATTATTTGTCTCAAAAGCCGGTTCACAAGGTTTTGTTTCTTGAGCTTTTTTTCTGAGGCTGGTAATCAATTTTTCTGTAAGCTTAGGCATATCCATAGAGTCAGTGCAAATTTCTATATAGCACATCTTATTCATAATCTGCGTAACTTTCAGAGCTTTGTCGAAATCATCCTCTGTCGTTACTTTTGTAGACCAGACATCACCCTCAAAAACTCTTGCAAATTTAGAATAATTCATTTGCATAATATCGTTGAAACAATCGTCCGGAGAATTGGAAAGGACTCTTTCCACGGTGTAACCATTGTTATTAAGTACGATAATAATAGGTTTTATGTCACGTCTTAACATATTTCCGATTTCCATTGCCGTAAGTTGATGTGAACCTTCTCCTGTAATAAGAACGACTCTTGAGTTAGGTTTTGCAAGACAAACTCCAAGTGTAGCAGGAGTTGCCCAACCAATAGCCCCCCACAATGTCTGAGTTTGTAATTCTACATTATTTGGTAATTTCATAGGAGAAATTCCTTGAGGAATTATACCTGTTTCTGCAATAACAATATCGTTTTCCTTTATGAATTCCTGTAATCTCGGATAAATATATTCAGATGTTAATTTTTCAGAATTTGGTGTTTTCAGACTATATCCGATTTGAGGTTTACAAATTTTCATATCTTTGGAGTCTACGAGTTTTGTAACAGCTTCCAATACGTCTGCCATTTTTACATTGTCGTATTTGTGTCCTTCAACATAAGTGTATGTTCCGTAGATTGCAATATGGTCATTTAGTTTGTAAGGAAGATTAAACCCAAAAGCGTTTAGATCTGTATAAACTGGGCCTACTGCAATTAAGCAATCTGTTTCATTGATATGTTTTTCAGCTTCTTTATTGTCAAATTGTGCAAAATATCCGCCCAAATACAAATCATAATCCATATCAATAAGATTTGTACCCATTAAAAAATTTGTAACAGGAATTTTTGTTTTTTCTACAAATTCTTTATATTCAATTTTAGCGTCAAATCTTTTTACAAGTAAGTCGCCTAAGATTACCGGATTTTGGGAGTTATTGATTTTGGCAACAATTTTATTGGAAACTAATTTTAAGTTTTCTTCATCACTATTCCAATCATAAGATACGTTTTTATCAGAGATTTCCATCAGTGCAATATCCATAGGAATCGCTACATATACAGGTTTTTTTTCTTTAACCAATATTTTTAGGATTCTATCTATTTCAATTTTTGCATTGTCTCTTGTTAAAAAAGCACAAGCTGCTGTAACGGGTTTATGAGCTTCATAGCAAGCGTAATAGTTAACATTTTGAAAATTATGATGAACCATTTTTTTGTTTTCGATAGTTTTTGTTGCAGGGACTCCAACAATGCTTATTACTGGGACATTTTCCGCATTGCTTCCCGCAATAGCATTTATTGCACTAAGTTCTCCTACTCCATAAGTTGTTATAACCGCCCCGTACCCCCTCATTCTTGCGTAACCGTCTGCGGCATAACCTGCATTAAGTTCATTAGTGCAGCCTATCCAACGAGTATTTGGATTATTTTCGACTGCATATAACAAGTTAAAATTATAGTCTCCCGGTAGTCCAAAAAAATCATTCACTCCGAGTTCTTCAAGCTTTTTTACTAAGTATTCGGCTGTATTCATTCTCTTCCCTCTCAATAATTGTGATTATAATATCACAGGAAAATTTGCATTTCCAGTAAATTTTTTGTTAAGATTATATTCGAAATATTAGGGAGCAATTATGGATAAAGTTCTTTCGGATAAAATAAATATATTAAAAGCATTGGCAATAATTCTTGTGGTTTCAGGACATTTGGAATTTAGACTATTTAATATGTTTCCTCCTTATTCATTCCAACTGGCATTGTTTTTCTTTATATCAGGAATGCTTTTTAAGGATAAATACTTGGATAATGTTGTAGAATTTATTAAGCGAAGAGTAAAGAGTTTGTTGGTATTGTATTTCATATACTCGGCTTTTTATTGTGTTGTAACGATAGTTATAGCAAAGTTAACGGGCAAATTTTGGGGGATGGAATTAAGTTGGAAGAATTTTTTGATAACTCCATTTCTTAACGGTCATCAATTTGATTTATCTTGTCCGATGTGGTTTGTTACTCAATTATTTATGACAATGGTAACTTTTTTGTTTTTGGAGCGTCAATTTAGGAATTTGAATATTTGGGTAAAGACTTTTATATATACAATAATGGGTTTTGCGGCAATTCCTTTGTCAAAAATTTTTCCGCTAACACCAGTGTTTTTAGTAATAATAAGAACGATGTTTTCTCTGTTTTTTGTTTATTTGGGGCATATATATATAAGAAAAATTCACGGGAATTATAATCTTTTCACTCCAAAAATTGCAGGTATAGTATTCTGTATACAGGCTATATTGTGGCATTTCAATCGTGATTTTGATCCGACTCATGGAATAGGTTTGAGTTATGTTCTTGTATGGGCTCGTTTTGACAGTCAGATTATCGTTCCTGTTTTAACGAGTATTACCGGTATATGGTTTTCCTTGCTGTTTATTAATGTTACATATAATTATTTGAAGGATATCAAATTTCTTAAGCTAGTAGGAGAAAACACTTATCATATAATGGCAAATCATCTTTTTGTAATGTATTTAATAACTGCTGTGATATTTAAAATTAATGGAATACCTATGATTGAGCGCAATTTACATAATATATATTGGATTTATAATCCTGTTCAGAATACATATTTGTATTTTGTATTAACAATGTTAATAACAACATATTCCGGTGAGGTGTTGAAATATATAAAAAAGCGTATTCCTGTAATAAGGGATTTTTAAACAGATGGAATTAGTTGTGAATTATATTGTATTCCAATAAGCATTCAAAAATGATTTCTAACTTGTGTAAACTTTAATGCTGGTGGAATTTTATCCGCCTTAAGTTGATAAGAAAGAGTTTCTTTGTTTTTAGTACTTATAGATGATTTTTGTGGGTTTACAAAGATAAGTATATATGCTATTATATAATAGGGTGCTCTGGTACCCCGCTGGAGTCATGTACATAAATAAGCAAGAGATAGGCTAATCAGATGAAAAAAGGATTACATACGCGTGGTTTTACTTTGGCAGAAATTCTAATTACTCTGGTAATTATAGGATTTGTAGCGGCATTAGGAGTCCCTATGTTGGGACAGAAGAGGGTTCAAAAGCCTACTCTTGATATGGGAAAGCATGGTACTATTGAGTGTTATTACGAAAATGACACACTCTATCAATTTACCTCTGATAATGTGGATGACAAACAGGGTACTGTGCGGGTGGCAGAAGAGGGTTATTGTAGCTTTGAAGCTCCTTCTGCAGGCAGATTCGTTTTTCAGGTAATAGGTGCAGGAGAAGATGGATATAGTGATGACTTTACTCCTCAAACTAATCAAAATAATTTGAACGAAACTGGTGTAATTCGTGTGGATTCGTCTTTCCAGCGTGACCTTAGAAATGCTCCTGAGTGGGTACGTGAATTTTGGGATCGTCAATGGGACTCAGGTAACAATCCAACAGTTAGGCCCACATACACCCTTCTCTCTCCTGTAGGAAAAGCGGGAAGGGGGAAATGTGAGCCTGTTCTTATAAGTCAAGGTTTGGGGGACTCTTCGAATCTCAACTGTCAGGTTGATGGATGTTCTGTTGATATTTTAAATTCTTGTCCAGAGGAGTGTATAGTCAGGAAAACGGCTGATGGCGGTGATTCAGGAAAACAAGGTAAAGTTACAGCTACTGTAAATGAAATTCTATCGAGTTCTGATATTTCCTTCACCGCCAATGACGAAGAAACTTTTTTGAAAATAGGAAATGCGTACATAAAATTATCACCATCTGGTGATGGAGGTAATGCTGTGTATAACACATATATTGCAGAGGCAGTAAAAGGTCCGAATGGTGCGGATTGGAGCTCTGACGAAATGGAGATTCAAGATTATGGTAGTGGTACTGTGTTTTCTTCCACAAATAACTCTAATACCGAGCTTTTTCAGTCTGGTGGATCGGGGGAGGATGCTTGCAACAGTACCATCTCTTATGGTAACAAAATCGCGGGCAGTATAACGGTCAATCCGGCAAGTATAGCTTACCACTCGTATGTACCGGGGTTGCGAGCTCATTTTATGCTTGCTGGTGCACCTGGAGCTAATGTAACCAGATTGTTTGAAAGTATTCCTGCGGGTACCGAATTTAGGCTTCAACCCGCAAATGCAAGCAAGAGTATTATAGATTCTAAGGTTCAAATGAAAGGCGCTGACGGTAGCTGGAAAGATTTAGTTTGGGCGAATAAAGATTCGACGGTACAGTTTTCTGGCGATAGGGGGATGGTGCTTGATCAAACTTTCCCTGTAAGATCAAGCGAAGACTTACCATTTGATCGTACATACTATCCCGATGCGTTTTTACCTCTGTCTCCTAGTATTCTGGTATCTTCAGTAAATGGATATACAAGTAAGATAGCGACTTTGAATCTTGAACCGGGAAAGTCCGGAGCAGGAACATTCAAGCCATATCTAAGTGGGCTGTCAGCTTATCCAACATATACGATAAATAATGTTCAGGTTGAGAGTAGTGCTAATGTTACCATTAGTCCTGAAGAGGGTATTGCGGATAATTTTAAATGCCCTGACGGGTCTGACTTGTATGATGGAAGGTTCTGTAAAGGTACTCAAGGTAATCCGGGAGCGATAATAATATCATGGTAAAAAAAGGTTTTTCTTTAGTTGAAGCTTTGATAGTAATGGCGATTGTTGCCATATTGTTTGCTTGTGCTTCTAAGGTTATAACTACCCGTCCAAAACAAAACAAACAAGTTACATCTCACGGATATTTTGAATGTTATCGTGATGGTACATCTCTAAAGCAAAGATATGTGAGAGATGGTGCTGCAGAACCGGAAAGAGTTGTTTCTGGTCACTGTACTTTTAAACCGCCTTCCGGTGTTGCATTTTTCAGCTTGAACTCGATTATCCTTCCATATTCGGAGTTTCAGCCTAATATTACAAGAACGTTGCAGATACAAGTGCTAGGTAATAGTATAACAATACACCCTCAGGGGTCTTCAACTGAGTCTTATGACATAACGTTAAATGATAATGAGGAAAACATGAAAAACTATTTTAATATGATGTATCCGGATTCAAAGTTGTATAATAATGGAAATCCACGGTCAGGTTTGATGATAAGTTGGTAATAATAAGAGGCAATATATGAAAAATTTAAAAGCAGGATTTACTCTAGTTGAATTAATGGTGTTTTTTATGTTCATTTCGCTTATTCTAGCTGCATCGACACCAATAATTACTAAGCGTGTGAAAAATATTCCGGAAAAAGTTTCTCACGGCAAGTATCTTTGTTATAGAGATGAGAGAGGGAACTTAAGACAAGCATATTATAATTCTACAAGTCTAATAAAGGATGAGCCAGTTGAGAGTTGTTCTTTTGAACCTCCTCGTAAAGCTGCGCTATACAAAATTGAGATTGTGGGTGCAGGTGCTGGTGGCACTCAGTATAAAGGAGTGATACAAAAAGGTGATAATTGGTTGGATGAAGATAATATCTATGAAGCTTATTATAACGTAAAAACTCAAAAAATAGATGGAAGTTATTATAAAAAACCTTCGAGCACCGTTTTGCGTCACTTATTATTGTATGCGACCTACCAAATTAAAGCGTATGTGCCAAAAGGTGGTGATGGAGGAAGAATTGATGTTACATATACTCCTGTTGCGCGCTTTACTTTGCGTGTTATAAATACTGGTACTCTTGACTGCTACAGTTTTCCAGATACGTGTGATGAACATCCGGAGTATAAAGTAGCATTTTATGACGTTGTAAACAGAATTGGCACAGAGTTTCAAAATGAATATTATTATTGTGATAACAAAGGTGATGGTGAATACTGTTATGGTCGATATCAGGATGAGTGTTATAGACCCCTTTTCAGTGAATTATCTTCTAGCATCGTAAATAGTGATAATTTATTAAAACAAGCTCTTGATAATTTAGGAACAAAGAGGTATCGTAACCTTCCGAAATTTGAGATAGAACGTGTGACTACATCAGCAACCCAACATGGTTATGGTGAGCAAGGAGGGTATGGTGGTATACTCTGGTTAAAGGGGAAAATGGATTTTAAAGATATAAATGGAAATAATGTTCTATCATCCAAGCTTGAGGAGTATTTTAACAACTTGTTTAATGGTGTTTATATAAAAAAGGGAACGTGGACCGCGACTGCTGGGTTTGATGAATCCGGTTATCCACAGGCTAATGGCACAAACGGTCAGGATCGTCAATATCGTGTTAGCGAAGGTATTAAATCTGCCGGTGCTGGCGGTAGCATTGATAAGTACACTGCTATAAAATTTTTTAATAATACAATTATTACCAATGAAAAGAACGCTGAAGGTGGTGACGGCGGATATATAAAGCTACCTGATGGACAACTAATTGTTTCACAGATTGGACGCCAAGCTGATTCGGCAGAAGGTGCCGAGTTCCAAAGAAATATTGATGGTAATTTTTCTAATCATTACGGTATCCAAAAGGGCTTTAATGAGCAGGAGGGTCTAACTTCCTCTAGTGTTTCAGATATAATTCCTAGAGTACACTTGGAAACAAATTTAAATAAAAGGGTGCACAAAGTAGGACATGGTGGATATGCCGGTGAAGTCAAGACTTTTTATGCTCCGGCTCTCGCTAATGACTGTAGCTTTAATGTCCCAGTAGGCGGAGTATCTTATAGCTTAGAGAATGTGATAAGTGATAATCCTGTTCTTGAAGAGACAACTCTCAGCTGTAACGATAATAAACTGAATTTCTCCGCAAAAGCTGGAACGTATTCTCAAGATACTACTCAACAAGAACATACGTTTGAATATTGTTTAAATGGGGATGGTTCATGTGATGCTCCTGAAGCCTTGACTACTTTTAGTCAAGGAGAGATGTCTAATTACCATCCATCCAACGTGTTTACTGATTTGGATATATCCGATGCTAATTCTGGTAATGGATTTGGTTCTGGTGGTGATAGTGAAACTATTGAAGATAAATGTGTTTACCCAAGTGGATATTATAAATATTCTTTGGTTTCTCCATTTGATACGAATAGACAGCCAGAACAACAGGCTTTTGATTATGAGCCTTGTAATATTGTAGAACAAGTAAGCGTGAAGTCCCCAACAGGTGGTCGTGGCGGTGCAATAATAATTTCTTGGTAACAAAGAAAGGTTTAAATATATGAAAAAAAATACACAAAAAAAAGGGTTTACTTTAGGTGAAATGGTCGTTACTGTCGGCATTATAGGGTTTGTTGCCATGGTGACGCTGCCATTGTTGAAAAGTGTTTTGCCCAATCAGGAAATGATGATGTTTAAAAAAGCTTATTATATCACTGAACGTGTGGTGTCAGAATTGGTCAATGATGAGATTTTGTATCCGGATTCTGATGACCCGAACCAAAATCCTTATTTCGGAAATACTGAAGAGGTTGAGTATAAGGGCGAACAGTATTCTGGAGATACAAAATTCTGTGAATTGTTCGCTTCTAAGATAAACAAGTCTTCTGAAGTCGATTGTTCTGCTCATAGTTTTACGGATGCTGTAAATCCTGAGGGTACTGTTACTACTACCGACGGTGTAGTATGGATTCTTCCTATAAGTACATTTGCTGAGGAGACTGAGCCTCAAGATATTATCATGGATGTAAATGGTAATAAACAACCTAATTGCTTCTATAATCGCGAAACTTGCAAAAAACCGGATAGATTCACTGTTAAAGTATATCAAGACGGTAGAGTTTCTGTAGAAGGTATTATGGAGAAAGAATATCTTTATAGATCTAATATCACTAAAGATGCTGAAAACGAAACAGAAGATGCGAGAAATGAAGATAATGCAAATGAAGAAAATACAGAAGGTGAATAATTTACAATATAGAAAATCAGGGTTTACACTGGCAGAATTGCTTTGTGTTATGGCTATAGTTGGTATATGCACGGCTCTTGCTCTGACAATGATGAAACCGGCAGATAAATCAGCGATGAGATATTTGTACATAAATGCATACTCTGCTGTGGAAAAAGCATATTACAACGCCTCAATAAGAGGTATGGGACCTTTTTCTCAACAACAGTCAGATGAAGATGGTAATCCTCCTGTGTTTTCAGATACACAAGATACAGGGGCTGAGAGACTTTGTGAGGGACTTACGTTCTATATAAATACAACGACTAACGAAAAAACAGCGGACGATGACTATAGTACAACTTGCTCTGATACAAAATTGACGAGTGAACTTGCTAATGATTTCGATAGAGATAATATTCAATTCACAGCAAATAATGGAATGGAATTTTATATTTCCAAAAGGTTATCAATTAATCCGGAAGATCCTAACTCTGATTATTTTTATCTAGTTTTTGTTGATGTGAATGGAGCTAAGGGACCAAATTCTGTATTGTATACGTATAAAGGTGGAAAGACAGAAGATGATTATAATGATTCTGATGAAGATGATAGAAAACAAAAAGCTAAAGATAAAATAGAGCCGGATATTTTCGCTTTCGCAATATTGGAATCCGGACGGATATGTCCTATTGGAATTCCTGAATACGATTCGGATATTTTAACTGCACGTTTTGCTTATTTTGAATCTAATGGAAATGTATTGTACACTAATAAATCAATGGCTTATTATCAGGCTAAATCTGCTGCTTGGGGATTTTATAATACGGGCGAGCCTGTAGATGAAGAAGATGAGTACGATAAAAATGAACCATTTACTATGAATGGTATCATTAGAGCGGCTATTGATCAGAATAGCTTGCTTGTAAATAATTTCCCAAATTTGTCTGAACTAGAGCCGATAGAGATTCAAAGCGAGGATCCTTATAATTGTTCTAGGTCAGATTATGAAAGTTGCTATATATTCTTGGATACTTACAGGCAGTTCTAATCCTTTATGGTGTAATATAAATAGGAAAGAAGGCTCCATGCCTTCTTTTTTAGTTTTAAATGCTTGATGTTAGCCATTCTTGCTAGAACGCGTGTAACGGCAATTCCGTATTTTACTACCTTTGCTTTGCAACTTTGTAAAATCTTTCAGTCTCAGCTCGCTCACTCTGTCTTGGATTTGCTCCACGCTCAAATAGTTTCACACTTGAGAGCCTTATGGCTCACGTATGCTCAATATTTTCGCTATCCGGACTAACTCCCTTCTGTCGTTTCGTCCGTCCGCAAATCCGCCGAACCCCAAAATCGGGTTCTCGCCCTCACCACACAAAAAAAAAGAAGGACTAATCCTTCCTTTCTAAAAACTGGGTGTGGTGGGACTCGAACCCACGACCAATTGATTAAGAGT
>CALUVP010000077.1 GCA_944324215.1 Candidatus Gastranaerophilales bacterium
AGTGCAAGAAGTAATCTTGAAGAAACTTTTGATGTTTTAGATACTGTTTATAATATTCAAGACTTGGAAGATAATATATTATTGAATTTGGGGTTATAGGTGACAAACAAAAAATATCAAATTTTTATAAGTTCAACATTTGAAGATTTAAAAAAAGAAAGAAATTCTGCAATAGAAGCAATTTTAATGACTAACAATATTCCTGTTGGAATGGAGGCTTTTGTTGCGAGTAGTAAGGAACAATTTGAATACATAAAAAATTGCATCAATGACAGTGACTACTATATTATAATTGTTGGTGGAAGATATGGTTCTTTACATCCTGAATTAAATTTAAGTTATACAGAACTAGAATTTGATTATGCAAAAAGTGTTGGAAAACCAATGTTGTGCTTTGTTTGTAAGGATTTAAATAAATGTCGTAAAAAAGATAGCGAGCTTGAAAATATAATTAATTTCCGTAATAAAGTCCAAAAAGAGCTAATGTGCACATTGTTTAACAACGACATAGAACTTAAAGGTTTAATTTTAACAGCCTTAACCCGAGAAATAGAAACAAATCCACAAATTGGTTGGATAAGGAGCAATGAAAATACATCTCACCATAAATTAAAAAAAGATTGTGTCCTCGATTTAATAAAAACAGGTGAGGCTATGTTTCCAGAAGCTAGTTTGTATGACCGACAATGGCAACAATTCGGTTCTTTGACAGGACCATTTAATAATGAATACGTTTTTTGTATTTGGAGACAAAAAATTAATGAATTTTTATCATTGAATAATCTTTCACAAAAATATTATTTTTCTTTTAATGGAACTTTACCTTATTCAACCGTTATAAAAAAGCAATTAGTTTTATTACAAGGCTTGTTATCATCATTAGATTATCAAGAAATTTTAAAATAAAAAATAATTAATAATCGTTATAATTTATAAAAAACGCATGAAGCAAATCCGTTTTAAATCTTAAATGACTAACAACAGGTGTCAAATTATATAATTCTTCAATTTCAGGTTGCGTCTTACAAAAATAATCAATAACCACAGTGATGTTATAAATGTTTTTGGACAAATTACTTATTTTATTAAAATCTTCTTGTGAAATAGTCAAACTGCTTAAATTATCCAATTTTATGCCTGCCTTTCTTTATTTGTTGTATCTATCACTCGAAATAAATATAAAATCAAGTCTAAAAATTTGAATAAAGTAGTTTTGGATAGGATAAATTTTTCGTTATTTTATTAATATTTGCACAACTGGACTATACCAAAATAATCAAACTATCCGTACACTTCAAAATTGGTGCTAAATTCAGCTATATTAAGAAAATCTCAATCTATCCGTACAGTCCGAAAAAAGTCCATTTCGGCAGTTTGATTTTTTTGTAAACTTAATTTTCCGACCTGAAAACGCCCTCACAGAGCGGGCTGTCCAAAATAATCAAAGTATCCGTACAAATCAAACCGGTCGTTAAATTACATTCTGCAAATGCTGTCATAGTGCGTTTCTTAAGGGAAATGCCGAACAAAAAAGAAGAATCGTAAAAATAGTATGTTCGAACTTTTCTTACGATGGCGAAAACCTAGTCATAGAGCCTAATCCAATATTTAAGGCTGTCATTAAAAACAGCATGCACAATAAAAAACTCCCCAGGTTGGACTCGAACCAACAACCTACCGGTTAACAGCCGGTTGCTCCGCCATTGAGCTACTGAGGAATAAAACTTTTCTATTCAATTATCAAACCCTCAATTGCGGAGCAGCTGCTCCATCTTCATAACTCGCGCTCGTATACTCGCCACGGGAGCTACTGAGGATTATCTCCTTTTCTATACTACCAAATAAAAAAAATTTGTAAAGGGGTAAATTTTTAAAAAAGAGTTTTTTTACTTCATACAACTTAAATCTTTGTACAAATTATTTTTAAGTGATATGATGGTTACATAAGAGAGGACATTAAGAAAATGAACTATCATAATATCACTAAAGATGACATGCTAAACGGAGACGGGTTAAGGGTTGTACTGTGGGTCGCAGGATGTACACACCATTGTCACGGTTGCCAAAATCCGATTACTTGGGATGTCGCTGGTGGTATTCCATTTGATGAAGATGCTGAAAATGAATTATTTGAAGCGCTTAATAAAAAACATATTTCCGGTATTACTTTCTCCGGCGGAGATCCTCTTCATCCTTTAAACAGAGAAGAAGTTTTTAGACTTATTAAGAAAATCAAAAAAGAACTTCCTGATAAAACTATTTGGCTCTATACAGGATTTTTATGGGAAGAAATTAAAGATATTCCGGATATTTCAGATATTGATGTTGTTGCTGAAGGCAAATTTATTCAAGAACTGTTAGACGCAAAAATTCATTGGGTTGGAAGCTCTAATCAAAGGGTTATTGATGTCAAACCGACTCTTGAATCAGGAAAAATTGTTTTACATAACACCTAATTGTCACATTTTATTAAGATATATTCCCCTTAGTTATTTGTTTTGATATAATAATCATTATAGGCTATGGTGTATTCTGGAGGAAAGTATGAAAGAACGTGAAAGTAATGTATTATCTTTGCTTGAAGATAAGACTAACAATTATGCGCGTAAAGTTGCATTGGGCATGAAAACGCCTTTTGGATGGAAAGAAATTACCTATGACGGTTTAGGACTTATGTCCAGAAGACTTGCAGCTTATTTAATGAATGATTTAGGGCTAAAAAGAGAAGAAAAACTTGCAATACTTTCCGAATCCAAACCTGAATATGGCGCTTGTGTTTTCGCTTCCGTCATCTCTGGACTTATCACAGTACCGCTTGATATCAAACTTACAAAATATGAACTTCAATCCATTCTTTCAGACTGCCTACCTTCTGTAATGCTTGTTTCTCAAACTTATATTGATAAAGCGCTAGAATTGCAAAAAGTAATTCCATCTCTCAAGCACATTATCGTTATGGACGAGCATCCTGTATATAATAATCTGGAAAGTATTTATACCATTCCGAATAACTACACTTGCAAATGGAGGCATCGTTCCAGAAAATCAACAGTTTTTATTATCTACACATCAGGAACGACAGGGAATCCAAAAGGTGTTGAAACAACTTTTGGAAACATGCTAACTCAATTGAGAGATTTAAAAAACGCTTTTGACAAGATCCTGCCATATGGTGATGTAAGAGTTTTATCAATTCTTCCAATGAATCATCTATTTGAAATGACAGTTGGGTTTTCAACCTTCCTGAACCTTGGATTTACGGTTTATTACACACACAACCTTAAACCGAAAGATATTTTAAACACAATGCGAGATAAGAAAATCACATTTATGGTCGTAGTGCCTGCATTTCTAAAGCTTTTAAAAACAGGTCTGGAAGCCGAGATGAAAAACACATCAAAATTTTCACAAATGATATTCCCATTTTTATACCATTTTGCAAAATTTGTTCCATTCATTTGGGCAAAAAAACTTATGTTTAAAAAAATTCATAAATGCTTTGGAGGAGCTTTTAAGGGTTGCATGTCAGGTGGAGCTCCTTTAGATATTAATGTAGCAAAATTTTTCCAAAGAGTTGGAATTCAAGTATATGAAGTATACGGACTTACAGAAACCAGCCCAATTGCAACCATAAATATAGAAAGACATAGGGATTTGCACTCTGTAGGCAAACCATTGCCTAGTTACGAGGCAAAAACAGATCCACAAACAGGAGAATTGTTATTAAAGGGACCTTCTATAATGAAAGGATACCATAACCAGCCTGAATTAACTCGTGAAGCTATCGATGATGAAGGCTGGTTCCATACCGGAGATATTGCCAAAATTGATGATAAAGGAAGAGTTTATATCACAGGCAGAATTAAAAATATGATTGTGCTTTCAGGTGGAAAAAAAGTTTTCCCAGAAGAAGTTGAATCAGTATTAGAAAAAAGCGATTTATTTGAAGAAGTCTGTGTTTTTGGAGTTTCGCGTGAAGGTGGCGCAAAAGATGGAACTGAAGATATTGCAGTTGTCGTTATTCCTAAATGTGATTTAAAAGAAAAGTATGATGACATGACATTAGATAAACTAATGAAAGATGAAGTCAAAAGGCTTTCTCAAAGATTAACGCCGTATAAACGCCCTATAAATGTTACAGTCCTCAAGGAAGCCCTACCAAGAACTGCAACAAGAAAAGTTCAACGTAAAAAAGTCAAAGAATTAGTTTATTCTAAGTAGAGGCAAATTTGAGTTTCGATATAGTTGAAATAAAAACTGAGTTAGGCAGGATAAGACAAAAGTGTTTTTCCTGTGAAAAATGTTCACTTTGCAAAACAAGACACAACATTGTTTTTGACGACGGTTTACCTAATAAAAAATTAATGCTGATAGGCGAAGCTCCAGGGTTTTATGAAGATCAGCAGGGTAAACCTTTTGTAGGGAAAGCAGGTCAGCTTCTGGATAAAATATTTGCTTCTGTTGGACTAAAAAGAGAAAAAGACGTTTATATTTGTAATACTCTAAAGTGCAGACCTCCTGATAACAGAAACCCTTTACCCGAAGAAAAAGAAGCCTGTTGGGAATATTTGGAAGCCCAAATTAGTATTTTAAAACCTCGGCTAATCCTTCTGTGCGGAAATGTTGCAGTACAATCCATTTTAGGTAACGTGGGAGGAATTACAAGAATTCGGGGAAACTGGTATCCGCCAGAGAGTGCAATAGTAGAAGTATATGGTGCTAAAATGATGCCAATTTTTCATCCTTCCTACCTTCTAAGAAATGATACGCGAGAAAAAGGCGGGCCAAAATGGCTTATGTGGCAAGATATTCAGGATATTAAGAGAGAATACGATAAGCTATAATTTTACAAATAAAAAAGAGCCCACGCAGGACTCTTTTTTATTAGCGGAAGACGAGACTCGAACTCGCGACAGTCTGCTTGGAAGGCAGATACTCTACCAACTGAGCTACTTCCGCAGCCGACACATTAATCATACTATAAACATTATTTTTTATCAAGTACTATTACTATTCCTGTGGCAGTGATGTCTGCGCACCTTCTAAATTCGGAATCGTAATATTTTCGTTTACTGGCTCTGTCGGCTCAGTATGTGCATACAAACGCAAACTCAATTTTGATAATAATATTTTCTTATCTTTTTTGTATGGATTTACCTCTAAATTATTAATTTTTATATAATAAGGATACTGATATATATCTTGAATTAACTTCCCTAAATTTACATAATTTGAAACCAACTCCATTTCAACATCACAAACAAAATAGATATCTTTTCCAAATTTTACAAATGAATCAGATTCCGGATTATATTTATAATCAATAGACTTTATTTTTACAGAATTGGCATGAATCATTTCAATTAAGTCATTATATAAAGTAAAAAATAACGTCTCATTCCCCAAGTCAGACTCTAAAGGAGAGTATATTTTCTTTTGAGAAGATGATATCGAATCTTTTATCTGCTTTATTTTTTTCTGAACAATCTGAAGTTTATTGTTCAAATCATCGAGTTCTTTCTGTTTTGCCTCAACCTTTGCAAGTTGTGCTATAGACTCTGTATACTTAGGATAAACCAAATTGTATCCTGCAAAAATCATTACCACAACTAGTATACAAAAAATAATTACACCATAATATTTTTTATTTTTTTCCATTTTTTATCCTTCTAATTAATTATTTATAGGTTCTAAAGCAGGCAATCCGTTACTGCTAGAATTATTGTTATTAGCTTTATTATCAGCTTTCACTGCTTCATCCGAAATTACAAATTCATAGAAATCTGCATTCATAGTTGTTAGAATTGAATCTGTGTCAAACTCCAAATCATCTCCGTCAGAAGCTGGAGCAGGCAAATCATTCTTGGTTGCTAAACCTAACTTCTGAAGTTTAATTTTTGAATCAGGATCGTAATCTTTTATACTTCTAAAGAAAGCATATACACTTTCCAAATTATCAGCTTGGCCTTCTATTGTTGTCTTATCTGACAATTTCAAACGAGTTAACCATAATTTCTTAGGAATTTCAGTACCCACTATCGTATAATATGAATAAATATTCTTATTATGCTCTAAGCCAATTCTAATTTCATCACCTTCATCAAAGAGTTCTGAAGATATATTTTCATTATCTTTCAAAAATTGTCTTATTTGTTGCGCCTGCGCTTCCATTTCATTCTGTCTATCTAAAGCAGATTTAATTTGTCCAGTAAAATATACATAAGATAATGCACAAGGTATTGATATAAGTAACGCTACCACCACAAATAATTTTGTTAAAAATGCATTGGATAAAACAATGACTCTTCCACCTAAGGATATTTCCGGCGGCTGAGAAGATGTATACACATCACCCAATGATTTATTGAACAAATTAAAATGAGCATCCACATAAGGCTGAAAATCTTTATAAATAGAAGCCCCTATAACATCCAAAGATACTACATTAGCATACTTGTCATCGACTTGTGGACCGAACTCTAAAAACGCTTCTTTAGAAAAACAATTTGCTTCCTGATGAATAATAGGTGCACTATAACTCAACTTACTGGCCAGAACTTCTGCACTAATTGCATTAGTCTTTGAAACTACACATAAATACTTTGATGGCAGGTTCTTTAAAATCGGAGAGACTGCACTTATAACAGTTCCGTAATTTTCGACATCACCTAAAACTGCACCTATACTTATCCTTTCTTCATATGTATCGACATAATTTCGACCATTCATAGTCATAATTCTGCAATACATATTGTCAATAATCATAAGTACCCAAGATGTATCATCACTAACATCCAATCTTTGCTTGTATATTAAAGCATCAAGCACAGAATTAACAGAAGTATCGATTGCATAGAGCTTATACCCTAAATCTTGAATACTCATAGCAACTTCAATAAGCATTTGTTTTTGTGCAGCTGTGTATGCTATTTTATAGAATTGCATTGATGAATTCGGCAACCTTGTCGCACTTACAGCAGGCTCAACCGTACTGAAAAGATAATGGTCAGCCAACTCTTCCTCTATTGCATTACTTATCTGAGTTTCATCCATCGCAGCAGGATAATCAACCGTTTTGAAAACAATAGACGGAATATTCAAAACAACTTCTGTTCCCTTAGGAATCTGAAGTTCAAAAAACAAGTCCTGTAAAGCTTCTTTGAATATATCTAAATCCGCTATCTCGCGTCTATTGATATCATATTCAAGTTGCCTAATCCCGTATTTTAGTACTGTTTGCGATGCAAAATCTATTTGTGCTACTTCTAGCCCTATCTCAGGCGTTACAGATACGCCTACTACACTACTCTTCTTTAAATTCATATTTATTTCTTCCTATTTTTTTTTATTGTACAATAAAATTTAAAATTTGTACACAGGATAAACAGATGAAAAATTTAATTGAAAAAATAAATAAATTAAAAGAAGAGAAAAATGCAATTATACTTGCACACAGTTACCAGAATATAGAAATTGATGAGGTCGCAGATTTTGTAGGCGACTCATTGTATTTAAGTCAACGCGCCAAGGATACAGATGCCAATATTATTGTATTTGCAGGAGTTTACTTTATGGCACAAACAGCCAAAATAATATCTCCTAAGAAAAAAGTTCTGCTACCAAACCTAAATGCAGGATGTTTAATGGCAGATATGATTAATCACGAACAGATGATAGAATTCAAAAAAAATCATCCAAATGTACCAGTTGTTTGTTACATAAATTCCACCGCCGAAGTAAAAGCAGAATGTGATATTTGCTGCACAAGTTCAAACGCATTAAAAATAGTAAAAAATCTCAATACCCCGAAAGTTCTGTTTTTACCTGATGCTAACCTAGGAAAGTGGGTTGAAAGAAAGCTTAAAGATGTAGAAGTAATTACGTACAACGGCAACTGTCCGGTTCACCATAATGTAGAAAAACGAGACATTGAATTTGCAAGAAAAAAGTATCCGGATGCCAAAGTTTTAATTCACCCTGAATGCAAACCTGAAATCAGTGAATTAGGTGATTACGTCGGAAGCACAAGCGGAATTATTGAATACGTAAGAAAAAGTAAAGATAAGCAATTCATTATCGTTACAGAAAAAGGCGTTGCTGAAAGATTGGAAAGAGATTATCCTGACAAAAAATTTATACTGATAAAAAACGGCATGACATGTGAGAGTATGAAACTTACAACACTTAAAGAAATCTTATATTCATTAGAACACGAAGTTAATGAGATAACTCTTGACGAAAATATAAGAAAACGCAGCGCCAATTGTATCGAAAGAATGCTAAAGGTATCAAAATAATGGACAAAGAAACTGTAATATATGGTAAAAACTCCGTAATAGAAGCACTTGAGAGTGGGAACAGAACATTTAATAAAATTCTCATTTCAAACAGCGCCCATTCTGATGCAAAAATCGAAAAAATTAAAAGCTTAGCACAATCACAAGGTATAATATTTCAGTTTGTAAATACCCAAAAACTTAATCAAATAGAGCCAGACGGACGCCATCAGGGTGTTATTGCACAAATTGCACCTATAAAATACGTTGAGCTGGAAGACTTCATTGAACAAAATAAGAACAAACAATCATCCCTAGTAATACTTGATGGAGTCGAAGATTCCCATAATGTCGGTGCAATAATCCGTTCTTGCGTTTGTGCAGGGATAGACGGAATTATCCTACCTTCAAGACGAGGCGTTCTAATAAATTCAACAGTGGAAAAAACCAGTGCAGGTGCTATTAATCATATTTCCATAATAAAAGTAAATAGCCTGGTTAGCGCTGTTCAAAAATTAAAAGAAAACAACTGGTGGGTAATTGCTTCTGATCATCATGCAAAAGATAATTATTATGATGTTGATTACACAAACATGAATTTTGCACTTATAATGGGAGCAGAACATGCAGGGATTTCAAAATCATTATTGAAACTTTCTGATTTTGTAATAAAAATTCCTATGTTAACAAATTTTAATTCTTTAAATGTTTCTAACGCAGCTGCTATAATATTGTTTGAGAGATGCAGACAACTACTTAAAACAGCTAAAAATACAAAGAGGTGACGCTATGGCAAAAAAACACGAAACAATCAACTTAATGGTAGATGATATTTCTGATGAAGGAGTTGATTTTAATAGCATTGAACCAATCGAAGATGATGAAGACTCTATATCAATAGAGGAACCTAAAACACAGGAAAGTTTAAATTCGGTTAATTCTGATGATTCAGTAAGAATTTATCTTCAACAAATTGGTAAAATACCTTTACTTTCAGCAGAAGAAGAACTGGAAGTTGCAAAAAAAATATACGAAACCCAAAGTGAAATTGCAAGAAAAGTATTAATAAACGCCAATCTAAGACTCGTAGTAAGTATTGCAAAAAAATACATAGGACGAGGTTTGTCTTTCTTAGATTTGATACAAGAAGGAAACTTAGGTCTAATAAAAGCAACAGAGAAATTTGATTATACAAAAGGCTATAAATTTTCAACTTACGCAACCTGGTGGATACAACAATCTATAACAAGAGCAATAGCAGACAAAGCAAGAATAATAAGATTGCCTATTCACCTAATTGAATCCATTAATAAAATCAAAAAAGCCACAATGGATTTAACAACAGAACTTGGCAGAATTCCGGTAAAACAAGAAATTGCAGATAAGATGGGAATTTCTGTTGCAAAATTAACATCAATTATAAAATCAACACAATCAACAATTAGTATTGACACTCCAACAGGACAAAAAGATGATTCAAATAAGATTATAGATTACATAGTAGATGAATCGACGATAGCTCCGGAATCTCTCGTTTCTCAAGAAAGCATGTTAGACGAAATAAAAGGCATGCTGGAACAATTAAGTCAAAAAGAAAGAGACGTTCTTATACTAAGATTCGGTTTGAATAACGACGGAAATAAAAAAACCTTGGATGAAATCGGTTCATTATATGGAGTTTCAAGAGAAAGAATAAGACAAATAGAAAATAGGGCGATTTCAAAATTGAAAAAATTGTGTAAGAACAAAAATCTTACATCAGGCTTAAAAAATTATTTTGGAAATTAGAATAGGATTAAAAAATGGCTGATATAGATAGAATTAATGAACTGGTTGGTGAAAAAGAATTTGACAAAGCTCAAGAAATGATTCAAGAAGCATTAAAACAAGAACCGGAAAATTTGGAATTAATAAAACTGTCCGGTCTTGTCGCTGTAAATTTGCGAGATTGGGAAGAAGCAAGGAGAAATTTTGAAACAGTAGTCAAGTATAATCCTGAAGATGCGACATCATTATTCTATTTAGGTAACTGCTATGACAAATTTGGAGATTATATTTCTGCAAAAAATACGTACATATCAGTAATTAATTTAAGACCTGAATACATAGAAGCATATAAAAGTCTTTGCGTATCGTTGATGAAACTTGAAGATACAGAAAATGCGATAAAATACGCTTATCAAGCATCAACGCTGGATCCAGAAGATTATATATTTGATTTTATAGTAGGTACAGCCTATATGAAAATTAAGGAGTTTGAAAAAAGCATTGAACCATTAAAAAAAGCTTTAGAAAAAAATCCTGACAATATAGGAACTCTAAATAGCCTTGGAACAGCTTGCACTGCTACAAAAAGATTTGACGATGCAATAAAATATTATCAAAAAGCATTAAATCTTAATCCACAAAACCCAATGGCATATTATAATTTGGGTTCAGTCTATCAAATTCAGCAAAATCATCAAGAGGCTTGTAATTATCTCCAAAAAGCTGTCGAATTAGACGAAAAAGACGAAAGTTTTAAAGTTGCATTAGCTATGTCTGAGATTAAATCCGGACAATACCAAAGCGCAGCTGATTTGTATAAGAATTTAATAATACTGCACCCTGAAAAAGATAATTACAAATACAATTTATCAACTTGCTATGAGGCTATGGGTGAAAACCAAACAGCAATTTCAATTCTTGAAAAAATTGTTTATTCCAACCCAAAATTTATTTTACCAGCCAAAAAACTTGCAAGTCTATATATTAAAACCAACCAACTCTCAAAAGCTAAGGAATTATATGATAATGTACTTCTAAAAAATAACCCCACTGCCGAAACCCTTCATCAATATGCGATTTTATCATCAAGCTTATGTGATACGGATACGGCAGAAAAAATTTTAAAAAAAGTAATAAAAATGAATCCTAACATTGCTAAAGCACATAAAGATTTAGGGATTATTTTCTTGAATAAGCGTCTTTTTAAATACGCAGAAGACGAATTTAAAACGGCTATGCAGTTGGCACCTAATGATTTTGAAATAATATTTGAATATGGCAATTTCTTATACTCAATTTCTAAAAACAATGAGGCAGAAAGGTATTATCAAGAAGCATTAGACATAGAACCTAATAATGTATTAGCATTAACCTTTATGGCATTAAACAAATTGATTTTAAACCAACTTGATGCCTCAAAAGATTACATAATGAAAGCACTAAAAATTAATCCAAATCACGAATACATACAATTTTGTACAGGAAGAATTCTGTACGCAAGAAAGGAATACGAAGAAGCCAAAGACTATTTAATTAGAGCAATAGAACAAAATCCTGATATAGAAACACAAAATACATTAGCCTTAACATATTATGAACTTGGTGAATATAATTCGGCTATAAATATATTTATCAATTTATTATCCAAAAAACCGGATAATATTTCACTTTTAATGAGTATAGCAAAATGTTATGAAGGTTTAAAAGACAACGATAATGCTCTTAAGTACTTGGACAAAGTCGTATCGATATTTCCTGAGGATGAAGAAGCCCAAGAAATGATAAGAAAATTATCATAAACTAACAAAAATAATTTTTACAGATTTTGAACAAGTATGTATATAAATCCAATATCAAATTATCCTCCCCCAAAACAACTTTCATTCAATAGCAACCGTCGTTCCATATATGATACTCAAGGCAGGCTATTATATAAGACGACAACCTGTTTCTTCAGAGAAGATTTAAATTGGGATAGTTTTGTCAGGTTGCTGCAACAAAAATACCAAAATATACCCAAAATTAACATTATTAATCATGCCTGTTCAAACGGAGCAGAACCGTTCTCTCTTGTTATCAAATTAATACAAAAATTAAGCAAAGAAGCCGCGAAATTTTTCCCAATCCTGGCAAAAGATCTCGATTTTGACAATATAGAAAATGTCAAAAATGGGCGGATTGGAATAAATTTTAATGATATTTATCAAATTAACAGCCATACAAAAAATAAAATAACAGAATTCTTCCAATATGGTAAATCAAATAATCCTGTACACGATATATCATTAATACCCAACGACAATATAAGAGATAAAGTAATTTTTTCACAAGCAAATATACTAAAAGATTTAAGTGAAAAGCAAGCTGACAATACTGTCTTATTATGTCGTAATTTTTGGCCCTACCTCAATTTAGAAACAAGAAAACTACTAGCTTCATTGTTATCCCAAAATATTGGAGAAAATTCCCTTCTTGTAATAGGCAGCTTTGACCGTGAGAGAAGTACTCTGCAACTTTTAGAAAAAAATGGATTTAAGGAAACTTTTATTGAGAATGTATTTACAAAGCCTTAGACCGTTTCGTCAAAATTTCCACCAATTTTAACAAAATTTTCATAATAATAATTAAAAACTAAAACTGCAACAAACACTAAGTAGTAGAAGTTTATCAGAGTAAATATGAAATGCATTACTACATTAACAACAAAAATTGTAGTCAAAATTGATAACAAAAAATATGAAGCAAAGAGTAAAATATACAAAAGTAAATTTTTAAAAAAGGTTTTGCTAAACAAATCTTTTAACGCACCCAAAAAAGATATAAAAGGATTCGCTTTTTTGAAAACAAGCGCCGGTAATTGAAACATGAGAAGAAAATATTCAACACACATTGTAATAAGAATCAAAAAATTCCAGGCATTTATTTTAATAATTTGCTCTTTAGAAAGAGAAAGAAGGAATAATTTAAGAGCCTCTACCGATTCAAAAGCAGCAGAGAGAACTTTAGCTGAAATCCCTATATCACCAATAAATTTCATACCAACAAAATATGTACCCCAAATGAATACAATAGAAATTATAAAAACATTTAATAAAAGTCCCAATGTTGGTAGAAAATATTCACCTACCCCGGCAGGAAATTCTTTAATCAACAGATTAGGATCATTGCTTTCTGTTTCAGAGACACACAATTTGAGCATATAGGCCCATCCTGACAAAAAGGCAGCCAGCATAGCTACAAACAACGCAATTGCTGTAATCACATTTATCAAGTCTCCTCTGAAAGAAAACAACACATAAAGACTTGAGAGAAGAGAAAATAAAATTAGCGGAGTTGCAAGAATTATATACTTATTTGTCAACTGAAAACTTTTTTTTACACAATTTAACATTAAATCTCCTTATATTTGGCTTCTATACTGAATAACAGCCTGCTCGATTATATCATCAGAAACTTTTGTTGCAAAATCTCTAAAATTGTTACTAATATTAGATTCAGGGTTAATTTCAGCAATACTTACTCCCTTATTAATAGCTTCCATAATTGTAAAGTAATTATTAGGCACTTTCCAATAAACTTTTTCCCCAAGCGTATTTTCGATATCCTCAATTTTTATTTCATCATTTTCCATATACCTATTAACAACAATTTTGACTTTTTTATTCGGATAATTGCGTGAACGGAAAAGATTTAAGCATCTTTGAGCATTTCTAATAGCAGGGATATTCACGATAGTCGTAAACATAATCCAATCGGATTCATCTAAAATTTTCAAAGAAACAGGCCCAATGCTTGAAGACATATCAATTACAACATACGGGAAAACTTTCTTCAGTTTTCGAAACAGTGCAGAAATTTGTTGCACAGTAACACTTCCTGCTTGTTCTATGTAACTTGAATCAGACAATATATGTAATGAAGTATCTTTATATTTTTCAAACCCTTTAACAAAAATTTCATCATCTTTATCAATCAGCCTTTGTAAAACATAATTAACATCAAACGGCGGATTTAGATTAAGAAAAGTTGATATATCTCCAAGTTGAAGATTTAAATCAATTAAAGCGACTTTATCTTTAGTAACACGTGCCAATTCCATAGCAAGATTGATTGCAATAGTAGTTTTACCAATCCCGCCTTTATTGGAATACACTGTAATTATTTTAGATTGAGAGTAATCTTCATCATCGGCAGAAATACTAGCAAACATGGTTAGAACACGTATCAAATCTTCTTTTAAAACAGGTTTGGGTAAAAATTCTTTTGCGCCGAGTCTTAGAGCTTTAATAATAGTATTTGTGGAATAATCCAGAGAGGTAATAATAATTTTTGAAGTAATAAGCTTAATATTATCGACAATATTTCCCAACTCAGGAGCCTCTTCCGTTATATCCATAATAACAATGGGATTCTCGGCTTGTTTTAAATCTTCATAAGCCTTTTGATAATCGGAATATAACTTCACTTCGCTTATAAATTCCAAACCTTCAGTAAAAGACCTAATAATTTCACACGAATGTTCATTCTTATCCAAAACAAATAAAACCGACCTACTTTGCATTCTAAACCTCTCTTACATACCTAATATACATCAAATTTTGCTTAAGAACAATCCACCTTTCATATAATAAAGCACTCGTTATTAATTTATGTTATAATCAAAGCTGTATGAAACGTTTTTTACGCAAATTATTTTCTAAAGTTACGCTCGTGATAATGCTTTGTATCCTTGCGCTATTAACCTTTTTTTTCTGGGGTTGGATAGAAAAGCAGGCAATGAAAGCAAAAGGAGTATATTACATATACAAGGGAGATCAAGCTTATTCACAGGATAATATGGCAAAGACTCTTGAATATTATCATAAAGGATTAGACTTGTTTCCGGAGCATTATGAAGCTTGGTTTAATTTAGGAAACATTTATGCAGTATATGAGGATTATTTTTCAGCAGTAGACGCGTACGAAAATGCAATAAAGTACAATCCGAAATTTGTACTAGCCCGAATGAATTTAGGGATAGTATATTCAGAAGATTTAGGTTTTTTTGATGAAGCAATAGATCAGTTTGATTATGTAGCCCAATTAAGGTTATTTAAATTATGGATACCATTTGTATACAGTAATGTAAAAAGTGTTAAGACAAACAGAGGTCTTGCTTACTATAACAAGGGTGTAGCTTATAAACAAAAGGCAATGTACTTACCATTAGATAAGAGATATTTAGTTTATAAATACCTTGGTGACTCGATTGAAGCGTATCAAAACGCCTTAAAATTTATTAAAAAAAGCTATGACATACATTATAACAAAGCTGTAGCACATCATCTCAGAGGTGAATACAGAGAAGCCGGTTTGGAATACTGTGAAGCTATCCAGATTGAACCGATGAAGTTTGATGCACATTACAATCTTGCAGTACTTTTAAGACAGCTTAACCGCCATAGAGATTCCATAAATGAATTACACAAGGCTGCAATATTAATTTTGGAAGAACCAAATTCATCGACATTAGAATCTACATACATTTTTAATTTATTGAATGATGCAACAAGAAAATTTATTACAAGTGATGAGTACTACACTCAAAAACTAACTGACGAGCCTTTGGGTAATATAAGTTATACATATGTAAACGGTAAAATAGTACCGGATGAAGAATTTGATAAAGCTATTTTGAAAAATTTCAAAACTTGTGCAGGTTTTGAATATTTTAAAGAGGAATACGAGGAAGAATAGGATAAATAATGTACAATAAAAATCTTCAAATTTTGACAAGAATTTCAAATTTACTTATACAAAAAATTGACACAAGAGAATTTATCGAAAGCATAAAAAATCTTTTATCAGAGCAAATGTCGCTAAAAAATATATCCTTGTACGTGTATGATAACATCACAAATACTATGAGAAATTGTGCTGAAAATTGGAATATAATTCCTGACGATTCACCGGAGTATGAAGCATTCAAAAACATAAAGGGAGAAGATTTTATAATAAATTCAAAAGCCTGCAAAATACCATCACACATAGAAGAACTCAGCTTTAAGTTACAGTCATTATTTATCCCGATAATGAAAGATGGTCAGGACTTTGGATTAATAGAAATGGAATTTGAAAATGGCACGACAGTCAATATGGAATTTTTATCTTTGATGAAAATTTTATCTTCACAAATTTCTTTAAAACTTCAAAATATCGTATTAAATGAGCAATCAAAAATTAACGTTGATTTTCACGACTCTATGAAAAATATCGCCAAAATCATTGAAACCCAATACGAATTAAACTACATAGTACCGCTCATCGGCGAGATGTTAGATAGATTTATCTCAGATCATTTGATATACGTATTTTTAAAACAAGGAGAGGATTTTCAACTTGTATGGCCAAAAGCTTGTAAAGACGGAAGAATTTATGAAGTACTGAAAGAATTAACACCTGATACGGACTATATTCTAACAAACAACGACAAAATAGGTGCTTTTCCACTAACTTCTGAGGGCGAAATAACAGGTTGTATAGTTGCTAGAAGCACACTTGATAAGTTATCAAAAAGAGACATAAGCTATTTAGAGCAGCTAACGCGTCAATCTGCAATTACCATAAGCCGTGCAAACGCTTATTCAAAGGTATTGCAATATGCGACATTAGATGCTTTAACTAATTTAAATAACAGACGTCAATTTGAAACACGTCTTAAACAAGAAATTGCAATTACAAAAAGACAGAGTAATCCACTATGTGCAATGATGATCGATATTGACTATTTCAAAAAGGTAAATGACACATACGGTCACGCAAGCGGGGATGTAGTATTAAGGACAGTAGCAACAGTTATAAAAGCTCACCTTCGTGAATCGGATATTCCTGCAAGATATGGCGGAGAAGAATTTGCAGTACTTCTACCTTATACCCATATTGAAGAAGCCCAAATTGTCGGAGAACGTTTAAGAAAGGCTATTGAAGAAACTTCTGTTCACCTTGACAATTTTAATATAAATGTCACAATAAGCATGGGGTTGGCAGAATTTCATTCTGACGAAAGCGGAGAAGAATTATTTAAAAGAGCCGACAAAGCTTTGTATGAAGCTAAAGAAAGCGGAAGGAACAGGGTATGTATAAGCAAAAATGTTTAACACTTGATGATACTAAAAAGTTAGCTTACAAGTTTGCAAACTTAGTTAAAGATGAAGGCTGTTTTGTGAACCTTTTCGGGGAAATTGGCGCCGGAAAAACCGCTTTTGTAAAACTTGCAGCAGAAGCCTTGGGGATAAAAGAAAAAGTTACAAGTCCAAGCTTTGTAATCTTAAATGAATATCACAGTGCATCAATTCCGGTTTATCATTTTGATTTGTACAGACTTGAAAATGTAGGAATTAAAACAATTACAGATGAACTCAGAGAATATTCGGAAGGCAAAAAGATTACATTTGTAGAATGGGCAGAGTTTTCACAAGGAGAACTTCCTTTTGAGAGAATTGAAATGAACGTAAGATACGATGACAAGGATGACAGCAGAATTTATGAATTTGAAAGCATCGGAGAAAAATATCAAAAAGTAATAGAAGGATTGAAGAATTGAAAATATTAAGTTTTGACACTTGTCTTGATAAAACATACATTGCGCTCAGTGACGACGGCAAAATCTTGGAGAGCAAAACAATACTCTCCGACGGGAAAAATTACCACTCCGCATACTTAATTTCAACAATAATTGAAGTACTGAAGAATGCAAATTTAACCCCGAAAGACGTTGATGTAATAGCGACCGATATAGGGCCGGGAAGTTTTACGGGAATTAGAGCTTGCACAACTGTAGCAAGAGTTTTTGCCCAACAGCTAAACTTAAAAACAATCGGAATAAGCTCGCTTGAAATACTTTCAAAAGCTCTAGGCGGAGATGATTTGGTCGTATTAGATGCCAGAAAAAATAAAGCTTATGTTTATGACAAAAAAATTCTCGGAGCAATAGATTTAGAAGAAGTGGATAAAATGACTCAAGGGAGAAGAGTCATAACCGACAACAGTCTATTTGAAAGAGTAAGCCAAAATGCCTTAAGTGCTTTTTCTTACGAAAAAGAAAATTATCCGCTTGGAGAAATCTTATCAAAACTGGCGCCGAAAAAAGAAGCTACTGACTGGAGAAAGCTAAAACCATTGTACATTCAGCCGCCTCCTGTATTTAAAAAATAAGGACAAAAAAATGGTAGAAAAGAAAAGAATATTAATAGTAGATGACGATACAGAAATCAGAGATCTTCTTGAGTTTGATATATCATCAAGCGGATATTTTGTTGATACCGCAACAGATGGCATGGAAGGGCTTAATAAGGCTCTAAACAACAAATATGACTTGATTCTATTAGATGTTATGATGCCAAAGATGAACGGATTTGATGTGTGCAAGAATATCCGTCAAGCCAAAATCAATGTTCCAATCCTTATGTTAACCGCAAAAGGGACAATCGGAGATAAGACAAGCGGTTTCGATAGCGGTGCTGATGATTACTTGGTTAAACCTTTCGATATTCAGGAAGTTTTATTAAGAATAAGGGTTCTTTTAAGACGCAATCAGCCGCAAGAAGAGAATTTGATTTCAAATGAAATTCTTGAAGCAGGAGAAATCGAAATTCTGCCTGACACTTTAGAAGCTGTTATTTTGAATAAGAAAATGAAGCTTACTCCAACAGAATTTGAAATATTGTATTGCCTGATGCAGCATTTCAATAAGCCTGTAACCCTTGCAACTTTGCTTGAAGAAGTTTGGGGCTACTCAAGTGATGAGGACGTGAGAATGTTAAGAGTTCACGTCGGAGCTTTGAGAAACAAAATAGAACCGGATTCAAAAAATCCAAAATACCTTCATACCGTAACAAATGTCGGATACAAACTAACTCCTTTTGGCGAGGGGTAAATACTTAGGGGGTAAATACTTAGGGGATAAAACAACAAACTTATAAATCTTTCCCTCCCTTGAAAGGGGAGCGGATTTACGGACGGACGACACGAACAAAGTGAGTTAGTCCGGATAGCGAACAGATTGAGCGACAGAGCCTTTGGGCTCATAAGCGAAACTCTGTGAGCGTGGAGTAAATCCAAGGCAAGGTTAGGGTGGGGTTAAAACAAAGAAGGAATAAAAAGATTTTAAAAGATGGCACAATTTTTTAGCAAAAGACATTTAAAAATCGCTGAGCAAATCATTATCGTAATATTTTTTGCGGTATTAATTCCGATGACTGTAAGCGGAATCATAATAAACAATATAAATCAGCAGTCAAATCGTTCTCAATTACGTTCAGCAGCGGTTATGATAGCTAACATTGTGTCAGAAGAAGTTGATGTCTTTGTACATTCTATAAACAACGAATTAACCCAAATCGTTGAAACATTGGAATATTATCAGTCAAAAGACCAAGAACAAGAGTATCTTGATACAATTATAAAAAGTTTGCCATTTTATACAGAGCTTGCTGTTGTAAAAGAATCTGAACTCGAAAAATACAAAGTGTATGGAATACGTGATGATTACGCTGTTTTTGACAAGAAATTGAAAGACGGAAGATATCTTGTCGCAGTTTTAGACATAAATAATTTAAAAAAGAACTTATTTAAAACTTTAGCGAACGACAAGCGCCAAATATACGTCACAGTAGACAATGATTTGGTAGCATCAAGCAACTATACAAAAGATGGATTTGAAAAAAGTGTCGCTGAACTACCTAAGAAACTTGAGAAAAATCAAGCAACGGTTTATGGGGACAATAAAAACCAGCCTCTTGTATACCTCAAAAAAACAGACCCTAATGTTTTAATAATCGTAAACACAACAGAAGCAGTTAAGCGCCACACTATTGACCATAACCGTAATAAAATAATACTTTCAATCCTAATTACAATGCTAACTGTATTCTTTGTAGTAGGATTATACACATATTACCTATATATCAATATACGACAAATTTTCAAGGCGATAATCGCGATATCAAAAGGAAACTATGAAAGACGAATAAAACTTCTAACCAATATATTTACACCTTTTGAATTAATATTCTTAGGAACGCAGTTTAACAGAATGGTAAGTCAAATTCATAAATCATACATTCAATTAAAAAAGAAGAATAAAGAACTTAAACAGGTTAACGAATTTCGTTCTAATATGATTGATACCGTTAGCCACGAATTCAGAACTCCACTTACAAGTATTTTAGGATACACTTCAAGACTATTAAGACAAGATATCCAAATTGATGAAGAAACAAGACAAAAGTCACTAAAAGTAATAAAAAAACAGTCTGAGAGATTAAAACGAATGATAGAAGATTTGCTTGTTATTCCGGATATTGAGGGATCAAGGTTAAGTGTTAATATCATTAATGTACCTATAAATAAGATTATTGAAAACTCAATCATGCTCGTAAAAAACGACACAAACAAAAAAATCACCAATAAAGTTTCCGAATGTAACATAGAAATATTTGCAGATACAGACAGAATAGAGCAAGTTTTCGTAAACTTGATAGAAAATTCCATCAAGTATTCCAAGGAGAATTCACCGATTACATTGGACTACACAATTGAGAACAATACATTAGTTGTAAGTGTTAAAAACGATTATGACATAATCCCACGAGAAAAACTCAAGACACTTTTTGATAAATTCACTCGTGTAGATGACTCTACTACACGGACAACACGAGGAACAGGATTAGGTTTATTCATTGTAAAAGGGCTTGTTGAGGCTATGAATGGCAAAATTCGCCTTTATTCAAACGAGGAATGCGGGTTCTGCGTAAAGGTATTTATGCCTATAGCAGATTTGTAAGAGATATGGTATAATCAAGTTATGCTCAAGAAAAAGGAAATAACTTAAATGAAAAAGATATTTTTTTTACTAGCTTTACTAACACCTTTATGCGCATTTGCAAATGAAGTTGTAAGTTTGGAAGGATTAACAGAACCTGAGTGGAAAGATTTTGTTCCTCCTGCTTATGTTGATGTAGAAGAACCAAAAGGTTTAGGTAAGCTTAATGAAACTGCCGCTTATTGGTACAAAAGAAGAGTCGAATTTGAAAATGGTATTCAAGAATGCAGAACAGTGGAAGCTTATGACGAAAAGCTTGGCTGCTATCAGCAATTAAAAGTTAAACAATATCAACAAAATACAGAATACAACGCTAAAATAGAAGCCCAAGAGCAAGCAAGAATGGGGCCTCAAGAAATGTTCGACAGAACTGACACAATGCTTCCAATTGGAGGGTATCTTAATAACTTTACAAGATTTCAACCAAATGAATTCAGATAAAAAGAAAATAAAAATCCTGAAAAATTAAACAGTTTCAGGATTTTTATTTTTATCACCAACTAATTCATCAAATGCTTCAGAAAAATTTCTCTGATTTAATTCTATAATCGGAAGTTTGTACTCTTCAGCAAGTTTTTTAATTTTAATATCATAATTAATCGCAAGAGTTCTTACACCAGATTTTAACGCTACGACATTGGCGTGAAAGCGCATGCCAATCAAAATTTCCAATTCAGAAATTTTATCAAAAACATCATTTATAGAAAGTCTGCTTATAACATCTACATCATTTTCGCACCCGCGTTTTCTTAAGATTCTTGCAAAATTTTCACAAATATCTAAATCAATACTATCCTGAAGCGAAATTATTTCTAATTTTTTATCAGGAAATCTCTTAATAACTTCATCTGCCAAAGAGGTTAAAAAGCCCTCATTCAGAGTCGGATAATTTCTAAGCTGAATACCAACAATTCCTTTTTTACTTTTTTTAGGAAGCTCAAGACTGAAAATCGGATCTTCTACTAATTCGGATTCAATACACCAGTTTTTCAACAATTCTTGAGATTTTTTATCCCGGACAGAGATTTTCTTAGCTTTTGAAAGTGCTAATCGAGTCAAAATCTGTCCTATTTTAGAATTAATTGGTCCAATACCTTGCGAAAAAATTTCAACATCTTTGCCGAGAATAAGTGCTGTAAAAATAACACCAAGATAATAAATCAAGCTTTTCAAACTTGTAACATCCTGCAAAAGGCTTCCACCGCCAGAGATTAGAACATCTGCTTCTTTAATGCTATTAAAAAAATCAAGCATTCCACAGGAATTTACTCCGTGAATTTGAGCAGTTTTTTCCGGATTAGAAGAAATCAGAGTAATTTTTTCTGCCCCTCCATTTTTTAACCTATCGGTTAAAACTCTTGCGATGGCTTCATCTCCGAAATTATCAAATCCGATATATCCGGATATAACATATTTTGTCATTGAAGATTCTCCAGAACAGTATTTCTATAAGGAATAGCCTGAATTGCACCATAATTTTGAGTTTGAAGCCCTGCTACCACAGCTGCAAACTTCATTGCCTCTATAGGTGTGTAGCCATTTGTAAGTGCGTATAAAAAACCACCATTAAATACATCACCAGAGGCAGTTACATCAATTGCTTTCTGGGTATTATAAAACGGTGTGAAATTAATTTCTCCTTTATACCCCACATAATAACCATTATCGACATGAGATTTAACTACAACAATTTTTACACCCTTATCCCAAAAATATTTCATAACTTTTTCCATTGATTCTACATTATATAATTTAACAGCATCATTTTTTAAGCTCAAAAATATAATATCCGTATAATCAATAATTTCCTCAAAATATTCCCTTGTATCAGACGAATTCATGAAACAAGATGTGTAATTAGGATCATAAGCAGTCAGAACATCATTTTCTTTAGCAACCTTAAAAGTTTCTCTCACAAGTTCTCTTGAACTTGCACTAAGTGATTGTACAACTCCTGTAGAATAAACTAATTTAAGCTTTTTTATACATTCTTCATTAATATCTTCAATAGAAAGCTTAGTAGCAGCAGTCTTGCGTTTGTAATACAAAAACTCATTTTTATCAGGAGTTCTTGATACAATATACATACCGTTTTGCTCGTCGTTTGATTTAATTAAAGAAGTATCAATTCCTTCCCTCTGCAAACTGGAAATAATAAATTCACTAAAACCATCGTTTCCTACTTTGGTAAGATAAGTAACATTTCCGCCTAATCTCGCAATTGCTACCGCCGTAGTAACAGTATCCCCGCCAAAATACTTATTGAGCATAGAAGTATCCGCTAAAGTACCATTAGTAGAAAGCTCAATTAAACACTCACCAATTATCGCAATATCTATTTTTGAATCCATTCTGAGAAATCCTTAACTTCCTTTATAATCTCTCTTGTGCGTTGAGTAATTTCCTTAGGCGTAAATCCTACATAAAAATCTCTTCCGACACCCACCGCAGCAGCTCCAGCTTTTATATAAGTAACCACATCTGCAAGTTTGATATTCCCCATAGGCATAAGGCTTAAAAACGGCATTTGGCGCAAAATATCTTCAATATACTGAACTCCGCCCATAGCTTCTGTAGGATACAATTTTATTAACGGAATTCTTGATTTCCAAGCATTATAAGCCTCGTTTGCAGTAGAAGCACCAGCAATAAAAGGCACTCTTCTGTTTTTAGAAATTCGTACCATATTCATCTGAAAAATCGGAGAAGCAATAAGTTCTGCTCCGCTTTCAAAAGCTGCCTCCGCCTGCATTGAAGTAATTATACCGCCTGCGCAAACGTGAGCAAATTTTGATACTTCAGAAATTGCACCATATAATGATGGATTTTCAACATTTATTTCCAAAACCCTTATTCCGCCCTCAACCAAAGCTCTCGAGGTTTCTATTGCTAATTCAGGCTCCTTGCACCTGATTATCGGATAAACCTTGTCTTCCTTTATTATTTCTATATAATTTTCACTCATTTGTATGTATCCTTTTCTAATAATTTATTATAACATAAATAGTGAATAATGACCGCCAAATCCTGATTTTCTTTGGGAATTATTTCTAAAAAAGGAGCTGTTATTTTGAAGAAATTTAAAGCACTGTTATTGGGTTTAATCATATTCTTAGGATTAATTTTCATATACTTTGTAACATACAATTTTGTTGAGCCAAAAGGGTATGATTTTATGGTAAAGCACGCTCTTACGGAAAAATTACCGTTTGATAATAACAAAAAAGTTTACGGAAGCCGTGATATAGTTTTAGTCGTAATTGATTCCAAAACAGTAGATAAATATCGTTGGCCTTGGAAAAGAGAATTAAATTGCAAGATTTATGATTATTTCACAAAATATGCCCACCCTGATATCGTAGTTCACGATTCTATTATTGCAACACTCGATAACGACAACCCTGAATCTGATAGAAAATTTTTCAATTCAGCAAGCAAACTTGATAATCTTGTAGTAGGCTTTATGCCGTCTGTAATGGGATGGGAAAACAAAGATTTCGGACAAATTTACGACAATGCATTCCAAAAATTTTCAATAAAAGCAGTGGACAAAACAAGTTCAATAAATAATTTTTACTCAAGCGTGATGCCGTTTCCAAAACCATATTTTGATTCAGTAAAACATGCCGGCTCCGTATCAATGCTGCCAGGATTTATTAACGGGAACTTATCTTCTTATGCAATAGATGAAGTATTCAGAAATCACGAATATTTATTGAAATACAAAGGAAATATTTACCCATCTGTTGCGATGAAAACTTTTTTGATGAAAAACAACAATCCTAAAGTAATTTTAACTAATAATGCAATTATTTTCCCTGAACTTAATTACAAAATCCCGCAGAAAACAACGCATTTTCAATCAATAGTGCCGTTAAAATTCTATAAACTTAATAAAGACGGTTATTCACACCAAAAAATTTCTGCCGTCGATATAATGGATTCTTATGATAATTTAAATAATGGCAAAACTCCGATTGTAAATCCAAATTTTTTCAAAAATAAAATTGTCATAATAGGAGCAAATGTTCCCGCAGGAACTGGTTTGAATGATAACAAAAATACACCTATCATATCAAATCATCCCGGAGTTGATATTCAGGCGACTGCGATTGATAACATTATTCATAGAGATTTATTGAAAGTAACACCTCATTGGATAAATTTTCTTGTAACATTATTGGGAATGCTCGTTATATATACAATTATAAGAGTTTGTGATTTATTCAAATCAATAGAACTATCTATTGGAATAATCATTTTCTACATAATATTTTCTGCACTAAGTTTTTATTTCGGAAACGCAATTAATGTAATAACTCCACCCGTAATGTTTATAGTTACAATGTTAATCGGTTACACTCACAAATTTGTTCTCGAAAACAGGAGCAAAGAAAAGGTAAAATCTGCTATGGGCAAATACATGTCCGAAGACGTTATGAAAAGGGTTATTCAAAATATAGACAATCTCGGACTCGGAGGGAAAAAAGCTACAGTAACGGTATTATTTGCAG
>CALUVP010000078.1 GCA_944324215.1 Candidatus Gastranaerophilales bacterium
TGTTAGAATGATATCATAGTACTAGGATTGAGAGATAAAATCAATAAAGGATTATTATATGGGAAATTATATTCCGAAAAGTAGGAGAAAAAAATCATCTAAGCGCTTAATTATTGAAAATCCGGCATTACAATTAGTAATGGGAATACTAGTTTTTGCTCTTGGAGTAATTTTAGCAGGAATGATTGCTTTAAAATTATATTTAGTATCACTTCCTCCTATAAAGAATTTGAATACTTTAAAACCTAATATAGTTACAACTTTTTGTGCCAGTGATGGCGAAGTTATTAAAACTTTTGCCGCTTATACTTATTCAAACGTTGAGTTGAAAGAAGTTCCTGAAACATTGGTAAAGGCATTTATAGCAACTGAGGATAAGAATTTTTATACACATCCTGGATATGATATGTTAGGTCTTGCCCGTTCAATGGTTGCAAATGTTTTGGCTGGTCATGTTGTACAGGGTGCAAGTACTATAACGCAGCAACTTTCAAGGATATTGTTTTTATCAAATGAAAAGACTTTTACAAGAAAAATAAAAGAATTACAAGTTGCAGCTCAGATTGAAAAAACACTTTCAAAAGATAAAATTTTAGAGATGTATTTGAATAATGTATATCTAGGTTCTGGAGCTTATGGAGTTAAGGGTGCTGCAAAGATTTATTTTAATAAAAATCTTAATCAATTAACATTGCCTGAGATGGCTTTAATTGCAGGACTTCCGCAAGCGCCTTCTGTGTATTCTCCTTATAATAGCAAAGAACTTGCAAGAAAGCGCAGAAACCAAGTTCTTTTGAGGATGTATAAGATGAAATACATAGATAAAGAAACCTATGAAAATGCAAAGAAGGCTCCTGTAATTTTATCAAGCATGCCTATAATGTATGCTACAAACAAGGCGCCGTATTTTTGTGATTATGTAGTTAAAGAAATGCACAAGCTAGGGTTTACTGAGGATGAAATAGTTAATGGCGGGTATAAAGTTATAACAACTCTCGATTACAAAGCTCAGGTAAAAGCGAATGAGGCAATATTAACAAATCTTAGAGCTTGGGGATTAACAAGAGATAAAAATCAAGCTGCAGTGTTCTCATTTAGTCCTATTGACGGAAGAATCCTTGTATATGCAGGTGGAAAAGACTATTCAAAAAGTCAATATGATAGAGTTTCTCAATCAGCAAGACCTTCCGGTTCTGCATTTAAGCCGTTTATTTATACGGCGGCAATTGAAAAAGGGTATTCTCCTAATGATATGATTGATGATTTACCTTTTAAAGCGGGTGATTGGACTCCAAAAAATTACGGTAATAAATATAGAGGTCCAATTCCTTTATATACGGCATTGATGGTATCTTCAAACGTTTGTACTGCAAGATTGATGGATGCTATAGGCGTAAGACCTGTAATACAGCTTGCAAGAGTTATGGGGATAACAACTCCTATTCCTTACGACTATACTATTTCTCTTGGTTCAAACAGCGTAAAATTATTTGAAATGACAAGAGCTTATGGTGTGTTTGCAAATGGTGGATATAAGGTTGAACCATATGCGATAGAAAGAATTGAATCTTCAAGAGGGACAATTTTGTATGAAGCTAAAAAGGCTCGTTCAAGCAAAGTTTTGAACTTGAATACGGCAGCAACAATGACTGCAATTATGAAAACAGTAATTACAAATGGTACAGGTCGAGCTGCAAATATAGGTAAACCAGCTGCAGGTAAAACGGGAACTACTGATGATAGCAGAGATGCATATTTTATCGGATTTACTCCTGATGTTGTTACAGGGGTTTGGGTAGGAAATGACGATAATTCTCAAATGGGTGGTGTAACAGGCGGTACTATTCCTGCTAAAATCTGGAGAGATATCATGTTAGTAGCTACAGCTCCATATGGTAATTCTGATTTTGAGTATCCTGAAGTTATTTTAAATCCGTTTAGAGCACCTGGAGTTTCTATAATTCCCCAAAGCGAAGCTAAAAAAGTTTTAGAAGATAAAAATTCGGAACAAAAAGATGAAATCAAAGATAAAGAATCTAAGCAACAATCTCCGATAATAAAACCGGTTGAAATATTGCAACAAACGTTAACTCCTATGAAAAAAAAGGAAGCTTCAACGATTGAAGTTAAACAGGAAAGAGTTGAGACTCCTCAACCAGATTTAGCTCCTGTTCCTGTAACTTCAGCTCCTGTTGGAATAAAGTCAAATAGTGCGGAATAGTTTTTAATATTAATAAGGATAAGTTTTAATGAAAATAGAAGATTTTGAGATAACGCAAGGTGAAAATAGACACCAAAGTGCAAGCATTGTAAAAAGTGAAAAGATGATAGATTATGATTCAAGTAAGAAGCTTTCTTTTCTTGATATTTTAATAATAAACCAAGGATTAAATGTTATAAGTGAATTTTTTGATGTAAATGCTGTTGTATCAGTTACAAAAACGGGTGTATCTGCTGTTGCTCTTGGAAAATCAATAGATGAAGCATTGATGGAGGCAATTGATTCTAATCCTGTAGATTTTTTAAGTTCAAATATCATAGTTTCTGCTGAAGTAAATAGCGATATTGCTAAGATGCTTAAGGAGTTGAATATTGTAGTAGCTCCAAAATTTACAAAAAATGCAATTGAGTATTTTGATGCTCATGATATATGTTATGTTACAATTAATACTCCGCTAAAGGATTATAAAAAATATATATCTGAAGAAACAAGAGTGACTCCTTTGGGAACTTTGATACAAGCTCCTAATTTAAGTGAACTTAATAAAGATACATTTAAGGTTGTAACGAAAGTTAAGCCGACAGTTGAGCAAATAGAAGATGCTGTTTTTGCTTGGAAAGTTGCAAAACACGTTAAATCACAAGCGGTTGTTATTGCTAAGGATTTAAAAACTTCTGCTATTTCGCAAGGATTACAAAGTTCCTTTGTAGAAAACGCATTGGATTACGCTTGCGATAAAACGAAAGAGGCTATTTTGGCTTCGGATTTGCCTTTAACAATTCATGATATTAATGCCTCTGCACAGGGAAGAATTTCTCTAATAATTGTGCCTTCAGCATCTCCTGAAGTTGTAGCTAGTGCTGATAAATTCCAGATGGCAATTATAACGACGGGGCTTACGAATATTTTATTATGATATTTTTTAATATATTTTCCAAAACTATTGACAGGAGTGTTTGTTTTTTTGTATTATATAAACATGGAAAATATATTAAAAAAAACAACGTTAATAGAGGAAAAAATTACTTTAAGTTTGGATTTGCTAGAAGTTGCAAAAGGTTATTGTGAGAAAAATTTTGATAAAGGTAAAGAAGTAGTTGCTTTAAGTTCAGTTATAGATATTCTAATAGATGTACAAAAAAATATCGCTGACTTTATAGATGAATTAAAGTAAACAAAAGGCAGGAATTTTTAATTCCCGCCTTTTTTGTTATTATAAATATCAAAAAAATTAATATCTATAGTGAGCGAAAGCTTTGTTAGCTTCAGCCATTTTATGGGTGTCTTCACGTTTCTTGCAAGCAGCACCGTTTCCGTTAGAAGCATCAATAATTTCGTTTGTTAATTTTTCAACGAAAGATTTACCGCTTCTGTTTTTTGCTGCTGCAATGATATTTGAAGAAGCAAGTGCAAAACCTCTATCAGGTTTTACATCGATAGGTACTTGGTAAGTAGAACCACCAATACGTCTTGCTTTAACTTCCAATAATGGAGTTGCATTTGTAATTGCTTTTTGGAAAATTTCAAGTCCTTTTTCGTTAGTTCTTTCTTCAATTTTAGAAATTGTAGAATAGAATATTTTTTCAGCAAGTGACTTTTTACCACGTCTCATAACTCTGTTGATGAATTTAGAAACATCAATGCTGTTGTAAATAGGGTCAGCTGCAGGAATTCTTCTTTCCGGTTTAGATCTTCTAGACATTATTTCTTACCTCCTTTAGCTCTCTTAGCACCATATTTAGAACGGCTTTGTGTTCTATTAGCAACACCTGCTGTATCTAAAGTACCACGTACGATGTGATATCTAACACCAGGAAGGTCTTTAACCCTTCCGCCTCTTATTAGAACAACACTGTGTTCTTGAAGGTTGTGTCCGATACCTGGGATATAAGAAGTTACTTCAAATCCGTTAGTAAGTCTGACTCTGGCAACCTTTCTCAAAGCAGAGTTAGGTTTTTTAGGGGTTGTAGTATAAACCCTTGTACAAACGCCGCGTCTTTGAGGACATTCCATAAGAGCCGGCGATTTGGTTTTGTCTTTTAGCTTTTTACGTTCTGAACGCACAAGCTGGTTCATAGTAGGCATAATTTTTCTCCTTTTACCTTTTTCTGTACATCAGGTAATTCAATCAAATTGATTTACCTTTTGACTAGCCTCTGTTATTAGAGGGTACGTCACCCCATTAGCCGTCAAATCCGGCAGAAATTTCGACTAATGTACCATAATTTTATGACGAACAAATATGAGTGTCAATCATGGTGCAGGTTTTGTAAACATTTATGAGTAAACTTATTGGAGTTGCTTTTTTGTGGAAATTGAATTTGTAGCGATGTTCAGCAAGTTAAAAATGGATTCAACTCGATATCTACTTGTTCAAGGTGCAGAGGAATTTTGTGTAGAAACTAATGAAGAATACGTGGAGTTTAAAAATAAGCAGTCGAATTTTAATTTGTGTTCTGATCAAATATTTACTTGCGTAGCATCTAATCTAAGCCTTTGACTAAATTACTTGGATGAATGTCTAGAGCTTCTGCAATCATAAAAATTTTTGTTGTACTCAATCCGTAAGCTTCTCCCGCTTCTATTTTTCTCAAATAAATCTTTCTTATCCCGCATTTAAGCGCTAATTCATCAATTGTTAATCCCTTTTCTTCCCTCTTTTCTTTTATTCTCTTTCCCAAAAATTCAAAAAATAATTTTGCTTCTATAAAATCTCCTACTGTAAATAAATGTAAAACTCTAATACACTAATAAGAATGAAAAATCACTAATAAGTGTTTTTATTATATGGTTTATACACTCATTTGTCAACATTTTCACGGATTTGTATAATTATTGGTATGAGTATGAAGGCTAGAGAACAGATAAAATCATTATTAGCAGCAAAAAATATAAAGATGAAAGAGCTTTGTATGCGTTTATCTGAAAAGATGGGAAAGAATTATAGTTCAAATAACCTTTCAAACAAGCTAATTCGTGGAAGCATAACATATAATGAAGTGTTGCTTATTGCAGAGATTTTGGGATATAAAATAACTTTTGTTGATACAGAAGAAATATAGGTTGTAGAGAATTAGGGATAAAAAATGGTGGCGGGATGCTTTGCATCCCGCCACTTTGTATTTTCAATAATGAAAAAATAATTATTGCTCTAAGATGTAATTTAAAAGAGTTCTAACGCCAGCTCCTGTAGCACCCTTTATAAATTCTTTTTGAGGTTTATCAAGGTATGCAGTTCCTGCGATATCAATGTGAGCCCATTTAACATCTTTAACAAATTTTTGTAGGAAAACACCGGCAATAGATGCACCACCCCAGCGAGCACCTGTGTTTTTCATATCTGCAATATCACTTTTTAGGCTGTCAAAATATTCTTCCCATAGAGGAAGTTTCCAATATCTTTCACCGTTTCTGTCTGCTGTTTCGATAAGTCTTTTTACAAGATCTTCATCGTTGCCCATAATACCTGCAGCATTTGTGCCTAAAGCTACCATACAAGCACCTGTTAGAGTTGCTAAATCAATAACTTCATCCACACCAAGTTCGCAAGCGTAACAAAGTGCGTCAGCAAGAGTTAATCTTCCTTCTGCATCTGTATTATCAACTTCGATTGTTTTACCGTTCATTGCAGTTAGAATGTCACCTGGTTTGTAAGCTGAGCAGCCCGGCATGTTTTCGCAAGCTGCAATTATCCCGTGAACTTCTACTTGCGGATGAAATTCTCTTATTATGCTCATAACCCCAAGAATGCATGCAGCTCCTGACATGTCATCTTTCATTGTAAGCATTGATGAAGGCGGTTTAATATCAAGTCCGCCGCTATCAAATGTAATACCTTTACCGATAATTGCAATTTTCTTTTTAGGGTTATCAACTTGATATTTCATGTGTATGAATTTAGGTTCTTGAACACTTCCTCTTGAAACGGCAAGAAAAGCACCCATTCCCATTTTTTCACATTCATCTTTATTGTATATTTTTGTGTCTAAGCCAACATCACACGCTATGTTTGCTAATTCTGTAGGGGTTGCAAATTGAGCAGGTTCGTTAGCAAGATTTCTTGCAAAAGTCATTGCAGCTGCAATTTTTTCTGCTTTGGAAACAATATCTGCATTTGCTTGAACGTAAACTTCTTGTACTTTGTTATCTTTCTTTTCTGATTTGTATTTGTCAAAAGCATAATCAGCAATAAAAGCGCCCATTGTGAATTGTTCTGAATAATCAAATTCTATTCCATCAAGAGAGAAGGAAACTTTTTTAGCTTCCATTTGCATACATTTTTTTACGGCTTTCGCAATAGCTTCTCTCATTTTATTCGGATTAAATTCTTCTCTTTTACCCAAACCTAAAACAAGAACTTTTCTGTAAACTTCTTTTCCGTATGTTGGAAGCAGGTAAGTTTCTCCGAATTTACCTTTAAAATTATCTTGCTCAACAGCGTAAGTGTTGGCAAGCTCGTTAGTGGTATTTTCGCCTTCAAACTGGTTAACGACAAGAATATCGGCTTCAATACTTTTCGCATCTTGAACAACTTTGATTTC
>CALUVP010000079.1 GCA_944324215.1 Candidatus Gastranaerophilales bacterium
TAAATGCGGACGAATTATACCGAATTGCAGACGAAGCTGGTGTTCCTGTAATTGTTATGGAACCTCTAAGGGGCGGAGTTCTCTGCAATCTTCCTCAAAAAGCGAAAGACAAATTAAAACAAGAATGTCCTAATGACACAGAAGCTTCATTTGGTTTAAGATGGGTTGCAGGACGTAAAAGAGTTTTCACAATTCTTAGCGGAATGAGTAACTTACAGCAATTAAAAGAAAACGTTGACACATTTATTAATTACAAAGAATTTTCCGAAAAAGAAGAGATAGTTGCACATGAAATTGCACAAATAATACAATCCGGCGGTGCAATAAGCTGTACTGCTTGCAAGTACTGTTTGGAAGTCTGCCCAAGAGGTATAAATATTCCCGCAATATTTGGACTCTATAATATGTACAAAGGCAATACTGCTCCTAATGCAAACTTTATGTTTGTATACAATTATAACGCGCTTGATGAATCGACAAGAGCCGACAAGTGTATAAAATGCGGGTTATGCAACAAAAATTGTCCGCAAGCACTCGATATACCTACATTACTGGCTGAAGTTGATAAAAAAGTTAAAGAAGTTGAAAAGAGTATGAAATAATGAAAAAAGCTTATAAAATAAGATTAGCGATAGCAATTACAATACTTACACTTGCTATATTGGGAATTTGTGGAATTTTTTATCCAGTAAAAATTTTTGATATTCAATTTATTCCTGTTCTAGAAAGAACATTCATTGATTTTTCGATAATTTCTCTGGCATTACTTTTGGGAATCACTATTTTAACAATAGTTTTCGGACGTTTTTACTGCTCGACAATATGCCCGTTTGGAATCATCCAAGAAATTGCAGGACTTTTATTTTTCAGGAAACGGACAAATAAGCCAACAAAAAACTACCCGCTAAAATATTTTATATTAGCAATTACATTGGGAATGCTGGCTGGAGGAAGTGCTCTTTTAATAAGATATATTGAACCTTATACATATTTTGGTTCAGCTTTTACACTTTCTGTAACAGGACTTTCAGCTCTTGTAGTTGTACTGTTTTTAACATTTTTCAAAAACAGATTTTTCTGTACAAATATCTGTCCAGCAGGTACGCTACTTGGTATATTATCCAAAATTTCTCCAAATAAAATATACATTCAGAAGGATTCTTGTGTATCTTGCGGTTTATGCCAAAGCAAATGCCCTTCCGGGTGTATAAATTCTAAAGACAAAACAGTCGATAACGAGATTTGCGTCAAGTGCTTAAAATGTTTAGGAGTATGTCCTAAAAATAGTATTAAATATGGAAGAGAACCGAAAGAAGCTATAAAATTCAGCAATAAAAGACGCGAAATTTTATTAGGAATAACAGCTACAGCAGTTTTTGGTGCAATGGTTAAAGCTGGGATGGTCGTAAAAGATAAAATTGTTGAAAAATTTAAAGATATAATTCTTCCTCCCGGAGCTGAAAGTGAAGAAAGACTGGCTAACAAATGCTTTAACTGTAATCTTTGCGTAGAAAATTGCCCTAACATGGTTATAGTAAAAGCAAATAAAGACTTTCCTACTGTACATCTTGACTACACTAAAGGATGCTGTGACAAGAATTGTAATAAATGCGGACAAGTTTGTCCGACTGGAGCAATAAAAAGAATTAGTCTTGAAGAAAAACAAAAAACAAGGATAGGAATGGCAATGATAATAGAAGAGAAGTGTGGCAAATGCGGAGCTTGTATAAATGCTTGTCCTTATGGTGCTATAATTAGAGCTGAAGGGAAAATTGTTATCAATGCTTCTAAATGCGTTGGCTGCGGTGCTTGTAAACAAATTTGTAAAAATAGAGGCAACGCTATTGAGATATTTGCTGTAAAAAAACAAAGTTTAATATAATTTGAAAGGAGTCATCTATAAATGTCACTTGGAATAACTGAAATATTACTTATATTGGTTGTTGTTATACTTTTATTCGGCGGAAAAAGAATTCCTGAAATTGCAAGAGCACTGGGGCGTGCATCTTATGAATACAAAAAAGCTAAAAATGTTATTCAAAAAGAAGCCGAAGAACTTAAAAATGAGATAGAAGAAACACAAGAAAAACCCGAAGAATATAAACCAAAAGACGTTTAATAATGAGTAATATTGAAGATAAAGATGAAAGTATAATCTCTCACATTGAAGCCTTTAGAGAAATGCTTATAAAATGCCTGATAAGCTTAGGTATAGTCATTGTTCCTATGCTTTTCATTGCTCCTAAGGGCTTGGATTTGTTTATAAAATTACTTATAAAAGGAAAGCCTGTAGAACTCAATTATTTTTCTCCTGTAGAAGTTTTTCTGCTCCAGATAAAGTTCGCATTCGTTTTGGATTTAATATTGTGTTTCCCTTTTATAATAAAGCAGATTTGGAAATTCTTCGCACCTGCACTTTATGAAAATGAGAGAAAATTCATTAAATCAATCGTTCTAACATCATCTTTATTGTTTGTTTTAGGAGCAGCCTTTTGTATTTTCGTAATATTACCACTTATCATTAATTTTGGAATAAGTTTTGCTACACAAAACATTAAGGCTGTACTTGGAATATCTAATGTATTGAATCTTTCACTCTGGCTCACACTTGCCTTTGGTTTGATGTTTCAACTACCGTTAATAACTTATTCTTTGATTAAATCAGGGTTTGTTGAATACGAAACATTTGAAAAGATGCGACCTTATGTTATTGTAATAATTTTAATTATTGCAGGAATACTTACACCTCCTGATATTTTAAGCCAAGTTCTCCTATTCACACCGACATATTTACTTTTTGAATTAGGACTATTGGTTTCAAAAATAAAAATTAAGAAAGAGAAAAATGGATAAATACATAGAACTTAATTTCGCAAAGTTAGATATTGACAGGATTAAAAGACGAGGATATTCAGAAGCTGTTTATTGTGAGTGCAAAACAGAAAAGCAGCTTGTAGAAATCTTTAAAGCTTTTAAAGAAGCTAATTCAAATATTCTTGGAACAAGATGCTCAGCAAAGCAGTACGAAGCTTTGAAAAGAGAATTCAATTCACTTATCAAATACAATGAAATTTCAAAAGTGGTTACACTCATACAAAATCCGATAGAGAAAATTGGAGAAATAGCAATTTGCACAGGAGGGAGCGGAGATATCCCAATAGCAGAAGAAGCAGCAGATACTGCAGAATTTTATGGAAGCAATGTAAAAAAATACTATGATATAGGTATAGCTGGTATTCACAGACTATTTGACAAAATTGAAGATATAAAAAAGGCAAATGCAATTGTAGCTGTTGCTGGCATGGAAGGAGCATTAGGCGGAGTACTTGCAGGCATGGTTGATATACCTGTTATTGCAGTTCCAACATCAGTAGGTTACGGGACAAGCTTTAAGGGACTTTCAGCACTGCTTACTATGCTTAATTCTTGTGCAGAAGGAATGACCGTCGTAAACATTGACAACGGATATAATGCAGGTTACAGTGCCGGTCAAATAAACAGATTAATTGAGAGGAAAAAATAATATGGAACTTTATTTTGAATGTAATTCTGGTATATCAGGTGATATGTCTGTCGGAGCATTGCTTGATTTAGGCGCAGATAAAGAAGTTTTGGACAAAGCTCTTGCGTCAATGAAACTTGATAACGAGTTTCAATATAAAATTACAAAACAAATGGTAAATTCTATCACTACAACAGATTTTGACGTTATATTACCTGAGGAACATACACACCACACAGGGCATGAACACCACCATACACATAGAAATCTTGAAGATGTATATAAAATTATTGGCAAAGCTGATATTACAGAAAAATCAAAAAAACTTGCCAAAACAATTTTCAAAATAGTAGCCGAAGCTGAAAGTAAAGTTCATAACAAAGATATTTCAGAAATTCATTTTCACGAAATAGGAGCAATCGATTCTATAGTTGATATTGTAAGTTTTGCTGTACTTTTTGATAATTTAAAACCAGAGAAAGTATATTTTTCGCCCCTAACCGAAGGGCAAGGGACGGTTAGTTGCCAACATGGAGACTTATCGGTGCCTGTACCGGCTGTATGTGAAATAGTTTCAAAATACGAAATTCCGATAAAAATTTCAGATAACATTGGTGAGATGGTAACTCCTACCGGTGCGGCAATAGTTGCAGCCTTATACAATAGAGAAGAACTCCCTGAAAAAATTGTAATTAAAAAAGTCGGGTACGGAAGAGGTAAAAGACCTTATAAAAACCCTATATTAAGAGTTATGCAAATTAAATAAAAGGAGAAGATTATGCATTTAGGAAATGGTATTATTTGTCCTGTAACAGGAATTCCAATGCTAGTTTTAGCAGGCGCTACGGCTTTTTATGCTTACAAAAAAGCAAAAAAAGATTTTTCAAAAAATAAAATAGCTTATACAGCAACTCTTACGAGTTTGGTATTTGCACTTCAAATGATAAACTTTTCAATACCGCAAACAGGTTCAAGCGGACATATCATAGGAGGAGTATTACTTGCTATACTGCTTGGCCCGTACGCAGCTTTTCTTGCAATGTGCAGTATTTTAATTGTACAAAGTTTATTTTTTGCAGACGGAAGCCTCATTGCACTAGGATGCAATATAATCAATATGGGAGCTATAGCTTGTTTTGTAGCGTATCCTCTATTCTATAAACCTTTTGAAAAAACTAACAAATCCATTTTGGGAATAATGCTTGCATCCATTATGGCACTTCAATTAGGCTCGATTGCTGTAGTAATAGAAGGAGCTTTATCAGGTTCTATAGCCTTTGATTCCATACTTAAATTTACAGGCTTAATGCAAGCAATACACCTTCCTATAGGTATAGTAGAAGGAATTTTTACAACGATTATAACTATAGCAGCAAAAAATATTGATTACAGAAAAATGAGCTACATTTATGGTGGCTTGGGACTAATACTTGCTGGCTTAATTTCACAATTAGCTTCACAAAATCCGGATGGTCTTGAATGGTCATTGTTGAATATTCAAAGTTCTATCATTCCGCAAGTTCAAGGTAAATTATATTCAATTTCTAATGTTATACAAAATAAGACTGCGTTTTTAACTAGCATACAGACTATTCCTGCAAATATTATCGGATTTTGTATAATACTCGGAGTAATGTATGCAATGTGTCAATTAATAGCATTAAAAGGTCAAAACAAAGATGCAGCATAAATTTCTACAGCTTAAAGAATACTTAAAAGAACTGGATAAGCAAGGTATATGCCTTGCTTTTTCAGGCGGTATAGATAGTACAGTACTCCTTTTTTTATGTAAAGACTTTGATACCACAGCTGTGACTTTTAAATCAGTTTTCCAATCTAATGAAGAGATTGAAGAAGCCCAAAAATTATGCCAGTTTTATGGAGTAAAACAAAATATTATTGAATATTATCCATTAGAAAATGAACTTATAAAAAATAATCCCAAAGACAGGTGTTATCATTGCAAAAAGCTTTTCTTTTCAAATTTAAAAGAATTCGCTCAAAAAAGAGTCATAATCGATGGGACAAATTCTGATGATTTAAAAGTATACAGACCAGGAATAAGAGCCCTAAAAGATCTTGGAATAAAATCTCCTCTTGCAGAATTTGGAATAGACAAAAAAGAAATCCGAGAATTTGCAAAGGAATTTGATATAAAAATCTATAATAAGCCTTCAAGTCCTTGTTTTGCAACAAGATTTCCATATAATACTCATCTATACGAAGATATAATTAATAAGGCAAAACAGGGAGAAAAAATTCTTAAGGATTATGGATTTAAAAACTCCAGATTTAGGATACACAATAATCTTGCAAGAATTGAAATTCCATTATTGGAGCTAGAAGATTTTATCCGAAAAAGAGAAGAAATCATTGGACAATTGAAAGAATTAAACTTGGATTATATAACATTGGACTTGGAAGGTTTGCGCAGCGGAAGCATGGATATAAATCAAACATCCTAGATATCTTCACTTCTAATTGAGTTAAATCTTGGATAGCATTGAAAAATATAATATAGAAAAAATCCACTTTACAACAAATCAATCAATTCAGTTGCACAAATTAAATCCGGATGTAATTCCACAATTGATGTTAGAAGCCTTTGATGCAGGTATTGTGACAATAGGCGGCGGTGGAGATCATCCGAGAAATGTTCTTTGCTCACCTTTATCAGGCGTTGAAAAGGGTGAAATTTTTGACGTGTTCCATTACGCAAGGGCAGTTTCTGAATTTCTGGTCAATTTGATAGGTCAAGTTAAATTACCAAGAAAATTAAAAGTAGGTTTTTCAAACTCTCCTAAAAATATTGTTCACGCAACATATAGAGATATGGGATTTATTGCAAAACCAAATGGCAAATTTGATTTATACACGGCAGGCGGCTTAGGGGTAAATCCTGAATTTGGAATTAAAACAGCAGAAGATATTGAGCCGAATGATGTCTTATATTACGTAATGGCAATGGTTCAAATCTTTATGAAATACGGTAATTATGAAAACCGAGCAAAAGCCAGAACAAGATACATTCCTAAAACAATTGGAGAAGAAAAGTACTTAGAAGAATTTAATAGAATACTATCTGAAATTAAAAGTGCAGAGGATTTAAAATTAGATATTAAATTGGCAGAAAACAATAAGAAATCAGATAATACAGTTGCTAAAAAGAGCAGAAACATCATAGAGCAAAAACAACAAGGCTTGTATGCTGTAAAATACCATCCGGCATTAGGAAACCCATCTTTTGATGTTATGAAAGATTTATACGATGTTATTTCTGAAATTGAAGGTGCTGAAATTCGGTTATCTACAAAAGAAGAAATGTTCATTATTAACTTAACAGGAGATGAAGCTAACAAAGTTATAGATATATTATGCCCTGATAACGCCAATACAGAATTACAAGAGTCCGTAAGTTGTGTAGGTGCAACAATTTGTCAACAAGGTCTGTCAGACTCCAGCGGGCTATTACATAAAATAATAGAAGTTGACAAAGAAGAACATTATAAAGATGGTATTTTACCAAAACTTTGTATCTCAGGATATCAATCTTCCTGCGCAGCGCATCAGACAGCTTCTTTAGGCTTTAAGGGCGGAAAGAAAAAAGTTGATGGGGTTCTTATGGACGCTTTTGACATATTCTTTAACGGATCTGAACTTCAAGGAGATGAACGTTTTGGAGATATTATAGGAACTATTCCTGCTGACAAAATTCCAGAAATGTTTAGAGTAATTGGAAAAGAAGTCCAAGCTAAAGACTTAACTTTTGCAGAATGGATAAAAAGTAACAGAGAAAGATTTTTAGAAATTGTTAAGGAGTATGCAATTTGAAATGCGTAAGTGTAAGTTTCAAAACTGCTCCGGAAGAAATCAGGGATAAATTTGCCTTTACAGATTATGAAAAAGAGAAGTTTACCAAAGATTTAAGCAAATTTTCTAAAGATATCAAATGCGTAATCTTAACAACCTGTAACCGTACGGAAATTTATGTTGAATCTGGATGCGGAATATTTATAGTTTTAGAGAATTTGTTATCTCAAAAAACTGGACTTTCAATAAGCGAAATCAGAAAATATGCCAAATATTATGAAAATCGTGCCACTATTGAACATATATTTAAAGTTGCATGCGGTTTAGATTCAATGATATTAGGCGAAAATGAAATATTATCTCAAGTTAAAAACACATATCTGGAAGCTTTACAAAAAAATAATACAGGGTACGAATTAAATACAACATTTCTTAGTGCATTATCTTGCGCTAAAAAAATTAAAACAGAAACAGAAATTTCTAAAACAGCATTATCCTACGCGACATTAGCCTGCAATGAGATAAAACGATTTGTACAAAATATTCCAAATCCAAGCATAATGATAATTGGAGGTAGCGGACAAATGGGAGCCTCAATTATTAAAAACCTTGTAAATAATAAGTTTAGAGTAAAAATATATGCAACAAAAAGAGTTCACGTAAAAGGTTTGAATTTAGATTCTGGAGTAGAAATTATTGACTATTTAGAAAGATATGAGTACTTAAAAAGCGTTGATGTAGTCGTTTCAGCAACAAAAAGCTCGCATTATACAATTAACTATGAAGATGCACGAAAATACATTTTACCTAACAGAAAGATGCTATTTATAGATTTAGCGCTACCTTATGATATTGATAGAGAAATTCAAAACTTAAATAACTGCAAACTCATAACTGTCGACTATTTTGAAACAATAGTGCAAAACAACTATACAAAGAAAGAAAAAGCTATCAATAACGCTTATAGCATTTTAGATAATGAATTACAGAAAATATATAAAAATATAATTTATCATAACGCATTACCAAGCCTTCATAAGCAAGACAATTTATCTTTATATCGCTTAAAAGATAAATTGGACGCTGATTCATTTGAAGCTGTTATTAATAAAATTGAAAAAGAAGGGAGTTACGCTTTATAAAATGGCATACTTTCCCTTGTTTGTAGATTTAAAAGATAGAAAAATTGTTATTATCGGAGGGGGAAATGTTGCCTACAGAAAAGTTGTTAAACTTTTAGAGTTTGAGCCACAAATCACTCGTACTGTATAAATAGTAAAGTTTATCAATACAAAAGTTAACAGAAAAGATTGCTTCAATCGCATAAACAAAAAAGTTTGCATCAGAGAAAAATCTATCTGTTTAAAAGTAAAAATTAACGGA
>CALUVP010000080.1 GCA_944324215.1 Candidatus Gastranaerophilales bacterium
GGGTTAATATATCCAATACAGGGCACAACCGCAGTGCTAAATTTGAAAAATTTGTACGTCAATTTTTTGACGAAGAATTAGCGATTTGGCGAGGCGATAAAAAGCCCGGAGAAGACGTATATTCCGATATTTCAAATTCTGATAATGAATTATTATTGCTTTCAGATCAACCGGAACTACAATGCCCATTTAGGAGTAATGAACTTTTAGAATCATGGAAAAAAATACAGGCGCCATAGTTAAATGGTTTTTGTTTCTGGGTACTTTCTTTCTGTATTCTATTATATATTCGCAAGAGAAGAAAGAAAAGTATCTTTCTGAAGATGAACGTATTTTTTCCGTAGTTTATCGCACGGATGCCAAAACACAGTCCTCAAGAAGTGATTGGCGTAAGAAGTCAAAGGTAGAAGAAATCACTTATTTGATAAGAATGCCTTCCGCATGGACGAAAGAAAAAAATGAAATGGCGGAAAAGTCAAAAACTCCCTGTGTTCGGGGCGTAATTGCAATATGTACTTGGGATAAAGAACCGGAAAGAATGCGGAAAAATTTATCTTATTGGAATAGCGAGTTTAAGTATTTAATACAATTTGCTGATGATAATAATATTGCGGTGATAACATGGACGAACTTCGGCGGATATTTAATATCTACCAGCTCTGACGAAATGACTGAAAAACAATCGAAAGACTATGATTATATTTTCAACGATAGGCTTTCTGAGTGGGAAACTGGTTTTCGTAGAGCTTTGCATAAATACAATCTTCCCAGGAATGCAACAATGCTTTATGGATTTTCCGGTGGCGCGCAAATTGCCCACCGAATTGCTTTGCGAAAGCCCGACTATTTTTCCGGAATACACATTCATGTAAATTCCAGTTATGATACCCCTACCCCGAAAGCCAAAAATCTTGTATGGTTAGTTACAACTGGCGAGTTGGAATATGGCTACCCTGCAGCAACAAGATTTTACCAAAAAATGATAGATTTAGGTTATGCCGTTATATTTAAAGCCGGAGAAAATCTTGGACATTCCACAAACGCGCAAATAAATAATCTTTCTCTGGAATTTTTTAAATATATGATAAATTTTGTGCCGGATCCTTCTAATCCCGAATGGAAGTCGCCACCAATAGATAAGTTTTATTTATTGCGACATCCCATTTACATCGGAGATTATTTGAACCAGGTAGCCTATCCCGTTGATAAAGCCTTATCAAATGTAGCGGATCGCAAATATATGGTTACTCTTCCTACTAAACCTTTGGCGGAAGCTTGGGGAACAATAATTGAATAATAATGTACATACTGTTGGCTCAAGTTATTCCTGAACGTTTAGATTGGTTTAATTTTGGCATATCCAGTGCAAATCGCACAGGGGCATTTATTGCATGTTTGATAGCCTTCACTTGGTGTTTGTATGCATTTCGTATAAAATGGTTGTCTATTTTAACGTGGATAGCTAACCTTGTACTGTTTTACTTTTTGGTTCAAACAGCCTCCCGTGGGGCGCTTGTTTCTCTTACTGCCGCTAGTATATTCTTTCTGTTTTTCTCCGGATTTAAGCGTTCGCGTAGAACGGTATTTTTCGTATTATTTTGGTTTGCTTGTGCACTGCTCATACTATTGCAGTCTAGATTATCTCATCGCATGGAAGAAATGGTAACCCTCCAAAGTTCTTCTGCAAATTGCCGAATGGATATATATCTGTCAGGATTAAAAATGCTAACAGACGCTCCTTCTGGAGTACAATCGCCTATAGAGACATATATGCAATGGTATCAAGATCCCGATGATTCTGAGAGATATCTTTCCATGATTAATTCCCATTTGGAATTTTTATGCTCAAACGGACTTTTATTACGTTTAGGATATATCGCGCTTTGGGTGTTTATACTTTTTCTATTATTCCCGAGTTCGCATGCTATATTGCCATCGGCATGTACTTCAGTCTGGATTTGCTTCGCACTATGCGCCATTTTCAGTAATGTTGCAAATTATTGGGTACTTTGTACTGTTTCATTTATCTTGGGAGCGCTCTATAACGGAACCCGACTTAAGAGTTACCGTTTTTATTCTTTAGTTATCCTGATATCGCTAGTCGCATTTATAGCATTACACACAATTTCATATCTTCTGCCAAGAGAAGCTCCTTTGCATTTTCGTAATAATGGAGATGTTTTAGTCGGCAAGGGAACAGCTAAAATTTGCGTGTTTAATCCCATCGAAAGAATAGTGGGAACTCATTTTGGCAGCGAACTTATTAATATCCAAAAAGATACGGATGCTCAGATTCTTGTTTCCAAGAACTTTCCTCAGCATAATGTGGATAAGCTTATTATCTGTTCTACTTTACCTGAAAATACAAACGAGATTTATTCCAAAGAACTAATTTTTTTGAATACGTTCCCCCCTAACAACTTGTCTAAGTATAGGTGTCTAAAGATAGCTGCTCTAATAGGAGGATTTACTGATTGGCGTATACGACGTGATTGGGAAAAGGTTGCAAATAATAAAAAATATGATATCAAGCTCAATGTTTTAAATGGAGTTGCAGATTATATCCCGAATTGGACAGAATTTATTACAGATGAAACTAATTAAGGATTTATTATTTATAACGTTTATCTCAGGAATAATTGGACTATGCAATTATATTCTAAATCCTAACCGTCCAAATATTGAGCTTGCCTCAGATGAAATTACTTTAGAAATGTTAGCTAAATTGCCGAAACCAATAATGGTAATAGACGCAAGGTCTTCAAAAGAATTTGCCGCGGGGCATGTAAGAAATGCATATAATATTTCTGAGGGTGAATTTGACACGCATCTTTCAAACTTTCTTGATGCATGGATTCCCGATTCTACTTTGGTGGTATATTGCAATCCTGGCACATGTAATTCTAGTAGTAGTATTGCTAATAGATTGAAAAATGAGTGCGGGATGAAAAAAGTTTATGTTTTAAAAGACGATTGGAAAAAATGGAAAAACTAAAATTTTATTTAAATTGGATATTGCGCTTTATTTTAGCGAGTACATTTTTATATGCAGCTATAAGTAAATTAGTCTATCCAAATGAATTCTTTAATAATATACGCAATTACCAATTAATTCCTGACTACCTATCTTATGTGACTGCATACTTTCTACCGGCCTTTGAAATTGTTGTTGCTATTCTAATTTTAACCAAACGATTCTTTACAATTTCTACCTTAAGCATAACATTTATGTTACTCATCTTTATATTAGCCATATCTTCTGCGTGGGTTAGAGGGTTGGACATAAATTGCGGATGCTTTGGATCTGGTGCTCCTGAAGGTTATGAGATGGTAATCATTCGTGACATAGCTCTCGTAGTTCTTTGTATTATTTTATTTTTGATAAATAAGAAAAATCTGCCAAGATGCACATAGTATGAAAGAGAAAAAAGTCATCCTCATAGCTATAGCAATTCCACTTGTTGCTGTAACTTTAGCTTTGATATTTATTTTAGTGAAACAGCATTCTGTTCAAACCGGTCCCGTCCTACCTATAGATAGC
>CALUVP010000081.1 GCA_944324215.1 Candidatus Gastranaerophilales bacterium
CATTGAGTATTTCTGAAACGGACTCATAAATGAAGTTTTCTAAAGTCATTTCATCCTCTCATCTTATTGTATTATAATATAATAAAATGGCTTTTTTGGCAAAGGGGTGAAGATTTTAAAATTAAAAAGAGAGGTAGTATGCAAAAATTAACAATTCTTATTCCGGTATATAACGAAAAAAAATTATTACTAGAAATTTTAAAACAAGTTGAATCCGTTGATTTTGGCCTAGAAAAAGAAATAATTTTAATCGATGATTCTTCAACTGACGGCACCAAAGATTTGTATGCAAAAATTCCTTATAAGGTGTTGTATCATCAGAGGAATATGGGAAAAGGCGCCGCTTTAAGAACAGGTCTTATGGCTGCCACTGGAGATATTATAATAATTCAAGATGCAGATTTGGAATATAATCCAAATGATTACAAAACCTTGGTAAACCTTATTTCAACAAATGTCTCGGATGTTGTCTACGGTTCTCGTCTTGCAGATACAAGAAATAGTGGAAATTTCTTGATGTTAAGCTATCTGGCAAATATATTTCTCTCTCTTATGACCAGAATTCTTTACGGCGTTGAAATAACTGATATGGAAACTTGTTATAAAGCGTTTAGAGCAGAAATTATAAAAGGTATTTCTATAAAATCAAACCGTTTTGATTTTGAACCAGAAATTACTGCCAAAGTATTAAAGAAAAATGTTAGATTTATGGAAGTTCCAATCTCTTACAATGCAAGAAAAAATGATGAAGGCAAGAAAATTGGCTGGAAAGATGGTATACAAGCTATTTTTGCTCTATTAAAATATCGTTTCTTCGACTAAAAGAGATTTTAATGAAAAATTAATATTTTACCATTTGAATTCTCTTGATTAAGATTTTTGTTTGATTTAGTATTGAGATGTTAAGAGAAATAATTTTACTGATAAGAAGGAGTGAAAATTATGGTAAAAGTAGCAATTAACGGATTCGGAAGAATCGGACGTAACACATTAAGAGCAGCTATCAGAGAAGGTATCTTCAATGAAATTGATTATGTTGCTATTAATGACCCAGGTTTAAAACCTGCAGAAGCTGCATTACTTTTCAAACACGACTCTGTAATGGGTAAGTTTGACGGTACTGTTGAAGCTTATGATGAAGGTATTATTGTAAACGGTAAGAAGATTAAGTTCTTTGCAGAAAAAGATCCTGCTCAATTACCTTGGAAAGATATGGGTGTAGAAGTTGTTGTTGAATCAACTGGTTTCTTCACAGATGCTGAAAAAGCTAAAGCTCACATTGCAGCTGGTGCTAAGAAAGTTATTATCTCAGCTCCTGCTACAAACGAAGATAAGACTATCGTATTAGGTGTTAACGACAAAGAATACGATCCAGCGAAACACAATGTAATTTCTATGGCATCTTGCACAACAAACTGCTTAGCTCCAGTAGCTAAAGTTATCGATGAAAAATTCGGTATTGTAAAAGGTTTGATGACTACAGTTCACTCTTATACTGGTGACCAAAGAATTTTGGATGCTGGTCATAAAGATCCTCGTAGAGCTAGAGCTGGTGCTTTGAACATTGTTCCTACAAAGACTGGTGCAGCTAAGGCTGTTGCTCTTGTATTACCTCAATTAAAAGGTAAATTGGACGGTTTCGCTATGAGAGTTCCTACTCCAGACGTTTCTTTGGTAGACGTTGTATTTGAACTTAAAAAAGACGTAACTGTAGAAGAAGTTAATGCAGCATTAAAAGAAGGTGCTGATGGACACGTTCTTTGCTACACAGAAGAACCATTAGTTTCTTCTGATTACATCGGAACTTCTCAATCTTCAACTGTTGATGCTTTATTAACTCGTGTAATGGGCGGAAACCAAGTTAAGATTATTTCTTGGTATGATAACGAAATGGGTTATTCTACTAGATTAGCTGAAACAACTAAGATGGTTGCTTCAAAGTTATAATTTTTAGTGAATTATAAATAAAAAAGCGGTACTTTATGTGCCGCTTTTTTATTAGAAAAATTTAAAAAGTTCATATATTTTATATATTGCTTTGCATTTTTTTTCTCATTATAATCAGTTTAGTATGAGTATTGTCCAAAAATCACAAAAAGCACTAGAATATGATAAGATACTAACCGAATTATCGAAATTTGCTAAAACAGAGCAGTCCAAGCAACTTTGTTTGGATTTAACGCCTTTTGTGAAACCAGAGGATATTAAATCGCAATTGGTATTAACCAGAGAAGCAAAAGATGTATTGGATTTGGCTCGTGATATTCCTATAGAAAAAATTCCTGATTTTTCAAAACTAAGAGAAAGAAATGAGTATTTTGTAGAGGAAGAACTTGTAGATATAGCAAAATCAATGAGAACTTCAAGAATTGTCAGGAATTTTTTAAAGGAAAATCTTCCTTTTGATGCTTCTATGCAAAATCTTACAGACAAATTATATTCAGATAAACAGTTTGAGGAGAAAATTCTTAATACTTTTGATGAAAATTGTACAGTTAAGCAGAATGCAAACCTTGAGCTTAAAGGGTTATATTCTTCTTTAAAGGATACTGAAGCAAATTTAAAGCAAAAAGTTCAAGAATTGATGAATTCTCCCGAGTTTCAGAAGCATTTGCAAGAAAATATTTATACAATACGTGATGATAGAATTGTTTTTCAGGTGAAAGCCTCATCAAAAAGTAAGGTCGGCGGTATAGTTCACGATGTTTCTGCAACCAATAAAACATTTTATATAGAACCGGCTCAGATTGTTCCGATAAATAATAAAATAAGAGAATTGAAATCGAAAATATATGCCGAAATTATAAGAATTTTAACGTCGTTAAGTATAGAAGTCCGAAAAGAAATCGAAAAGTTATTAATAATGGAGCAAACGCTTGCAGAAATAGATTTTCATTTTGCGAAAGCAAGATATGCTGTGAAAATTCAAGCAATAGAGCCTAATGTTAATACAGAAAAGACTTTAAAAATAGATTTGATGCGTCATCCTCTCTTAATCGGAAGAGTTGAAAATATTGTAGAAAATGATTTTGAGATAGGAAAAGATTATAAATCTGTTATTATAACAGGTTCAAATACGGGTGGTAAAACAGTTGCATTAAAGACTGTCGGGTTATTTATTTTAATGATGAAATCAGGTATGTTCCTGCCTTGTGCAGAAGCTCATATTTATCCTTTTGAGAAGGTTTTAGCAGATATCGGAGACGTGCAAAGTATTCTTCAAAACTTATCAACGTTCTCATCACATATGACAAATGTGATAGATATAATGGAAAATGCTGATACTGACACGTTTGTACTAATAGATGAACTTTGTGCTGGTACTGACCCACAAGAGGGTGCAGTATTAGCGGAAGTTATTTTAAAATATTTAGCATCAAAGCAAGCTCAGTCAATTATAACAACTCATTATGGGGAGTTAAAGACGTTAGAATATACAGATCCATACTTTAAGAATGCAAGTGTAGAGTTTGATGTTGAGTCATTGTCACCTACGTATAAATTAATAATAGGAATTCCGGGCTTAAGTAACGCAATTGCAATTGCTTCAAATCTTGGTATGCCTGAAGATTTGGTTTGGAAGGCAAAAGAACTCTTGATTACTCAGCGCGATACTTCGAGTTTGGTTGTTGAAAGATTGCAAGATACACAGCAAAGATTAGATGTTAATTTGAAGGAAGCTGAGGCAAGAAATGCGGAAGCTGATGAGTTGAAGAAGCATTATGAGAAGGAGCTTTCGGAACACAAAAAAGAAAAGAAAAAGTCTTTAAAGGTTATAAAAGATAGATTTGAAGGTCAATTGGAGAATGCAAAATCTGAAATAAAAGATATTTTAACAGAGTTAAGAAAGGAAAAATCTGAAAAAATTGCACGCAGATCTTATGCACGTCTTGCACAATTAGAACAACATTTCCGATCTGAAATGCATAAGATAGAAGAAAAAGAACAGTATACAGAATTGGATTGGGATGCAGTTCAGGTTAATGACAAAGTAATGATAAAAGACTTGAATCAACAAGTTACTGTACTTTCCTTACCTGATAAAAATGATACTTTGTATATACAAATGGGTATGATAAAAACAAAGGTAAAGAAAGAAAAATTGGCGGAATTTAATCCGCAGTTGGCGAAAAAAGTCAATTTACCGCTAGGTGCAACAAAGAAAACTTCATCTTTTTCTTTGAAGAAATATAATATATCAAATACCTTGGATTTAAGGGGTGAAAGAGTAGAAGAAGCTCTAGATAGACTGGAAGCTTACCTTGACAAAGCAAGCTTAGCCAATCTTTCTCCTGTATACATAATTCACGGTCACGGTACCGGTGCTTTAAAATCCGCTGTAAGAGATTTTATCTCTACTTCACCTTACGTTGCAAAATATAGAGTAGGAGAAGATACAGAAGGCGGCGATGGAGTAAGTGTTATTGATATTAAGTAATAACTTGTGCACATTTTCCCATATATAGTGTATAATAAATACAAGTTACTTTTGGGAGAAAATAGGTTATGTATAAACTGGGAATTATAGGTTATCCTTTAGGTCATTCAATATCGGCTGTAATTCAGAAAGCAGGGCTTGAAAGTATTGGTCTTGAAGGTGTTTACGATGTAATGGAAACTCCGCCGGAGGAGTTGATTAATAGAATCAAATATATTAAGGCAAATGGGTATAATGGTTTTAATGTAACAATTCCTCTAAAAGTCCCCATGTCATTGTTTCTAGAAGATATTGACGATTATGCAAATATTGCAGGGTGTGTAAATACTGTAAAAGTTCAAGATGATAAAACCTTTTATGGATACAATACGGACATTTATGGTTTTAAAAAAGCTATTCCTGATGATATAGACTTAACCGGTAAAAATGCCAGTATACTAGGGACAGGAGGCGCATCAAGAGCCGCAGTAGTTGGACTTTCTGAAAGAGGAATAAAAGAGATAGATTTTTATACCAGAAATATTATCAATTCCAGACAAACTTTAGAATATGTTCGAGCAAAATTTCCTGAAATAAGATTTAATGTGTATCAGATTCAAAATATTCGTTCTTTAGCCGGCACTTCAATTGTAGTCAATGCAACTCCTATTGGTATGAAAGGGTTTATGGCAGATCAGATGCCGTTAGAACCGGAAGATTTGGATAAACTGACTTCTAATACGGTTATATATGATATCGTTTACAATCCTGTAAAAACAGTTCTTATTCAGGAGGCTCAAAAACGAGGTTTGAGAACTATTGGCGGTCTGGATATGTTAATATATCAAGCGGAAAGAGCAATAGAAATTTGGACAGGAAAAACACCTGATACAAAATTAATGAAAATAGCTGCTTTAGAAGCTTTGTAGAAGTATTATTAAGAAATGTAACGATTTTTTCTTTTTGTGAAATTCAATATTTTATATATACTTTTAATATATGTAAGATGAATAAGTCATAAGGAGACAAAATTATGTCAGCTAGTATTAACGCAAATGTTTTAAAGAATTTTATAGTAAAGACAATTGGTGCAGATAAATTAACACAAGCTCAAGCTCAGAAATATGATATAGATGGCAATAAGTATGTAGAAGCAAATAAAGATGAAAATGCATACTTAGAACTTGATGAAATTTTGTCAGACACGGATTTGTATGAGCAGTTCGCAACAATGTATGTTGATGAACAAGATAAAGAGAAAGAAACTGCTGATGCAGAGCGAGAAAAAGAAGAGGCTTCAAAAGTCCAAGATAAAGGTGAGAGCAAGGCATAAGAGACAAGAAATATAAGAGAGAGAAAGAGATATAAAGAATAAGGTATTTTAAGCGGGACAAAAATCCCGCTTTTTTATTAAGTATAGAAAATATCTGAGTAATGTGGTATAATGATTGTAGGAGTTCAAAATTGAATCGTTATCAGCCAAATGCGGAAGCAGAAAGGCATTTTATATAAGAATGATGAGCAATTTACAATTTCAAAATGACCTCGAACGACTCTTAGCAGTTATGCCCCGAAAAGTTGTGGAAAATTTATCGTGTGAAAAATTAGATGATGTTATAGAAATTGTACTTGATATCGGTAGAGTTCCGGAAGTAAGACATTCAGGTGGAAAAATAGAGAAATTAAATTGTGAAGTGGTAAATGATGAAGATATTAATTTTGTCACTTCGCATTTACAAGAATTTACACACGATAATAGATCCGGTATTCCAGGAACTTTGCACAGAATAAGTGCAATAAGAAATAGGCAGGGTAAAGTTGTCGGTCTGACTTGTCGTATAGGTCGTGTTGTAACCGGTACAATAGCCTGTATAAAAGATATCTGTACGCAGGGAAAAAGCATTTTATTCTTAGGTCCTCCTGGGGTTGGTAAAACTACAAAACTTAGAGAAATTTCACGTTTAGTGGCAGACGAGTTGGGCAAACGTGTAGTAATTGTAGATACCTCTAATGAAATAGCAGGAGATGGCGATGTCCCTCATCCGGCAGTAGGATCGGCAAGAAGAATGCAAGTTCCGCAACCGGAATATCAGAAAGATATAATGATAGAAGCCGTAGAAAACCATACTCCGGAAGTAATTGTTGTAGATGAAATCGGAACAGAGGCAGAAGCTCAGGCAGCAAGAACTATTGCTGAAAGAGGAGTAATGCTTATAGCTACAGCTCACGGTAATTGTTTGGAAAGTTTGATTAAAAACCCTACTCTGTCTGACTTAGTTGGGGGAATTCAGTCAGTTACTTTAGGTGATGATGAAGCAAAAAGAAGAGCTTCGCAAAAAACAGTTCTTGAAAGAGAAAAACAGCCTACATTTGATATAGTTATTGAGATTTTGGATAGAAACACACTGGCAGTATATAAAAATACGTCAGAAGCAGTAGATTATATCTTAAGAGGTTGGCCAATAAGACCAGAAATTCGAAAAGTTGAGCAAAAAGATATAGAAAAAGTTGTTATTCCAGAAGTGAAATCAGAGGTTGAAACTCCTCAGGATAACAAAATGAATTTTTCATTCTCACGTCAAAAGTATGTAGAGCAAGCAAAACCGCTAAAAAAGATATATTTATATGCTGTTTCAAGAACAATAGTTGAAAAACTTATAGAACGATTGAATTTGAATGCAGAAATTATAAGAAATGTAGAAGATGCTGATATTGTAATTGCACACAAAAACTTTGCTAAAGGCGGCGCAAAGATATTGAGTACAGCAAAAGAGTATAGAGTACAGATATTTTATGTAAAAACGAACTCAATGGCACAGATACAAAAAGTGTTGAAAGATGCATTGGATATACAGCCCGGAGATGTTGAGTCTTTAACAGGTTATACCGACGAAACAGAAAAAGCTTTGGACGAAGCCAAGGCTGGGATAAAAAAGATTTTGGACGGAGCAGAGATGGTAGATTTGGAACCTCAAACATCTCATATAAGAAAACTCCAGCATGAGCTTATAGAACAATACAATCTGCAAGGAAAATCTATAGGTGAGGAACCTTATAGACATTTGAGAATCGAAAAATAAATATTACTCCCCGATTGGATTCTTGATTAAGTTTGTGTTTTTTGTTAGTATCTTAATTGAAATTAGGTGTATTAATACATTAAATTTCGTAAGTATATTTTAAAAAAATATAAATAGACAGGGACTTGGAGAGCAATGAGATATAAGATAATAACAATAATAATTGTAGTGCTGTCTTTGATTTTCGGTCGCATGTTGTTATCAAATATGGATAAAATAAAAACTGCGAAGCAAAGGGCGTTGGCAAAGACTCCTGCTGTAACTGTTGCAACGGTGGAAACTGATAATGTAGAACGACAATTTCAGGCTACTGCAAGGGTTGTCGCTAAATACAGGGTCGAAGTTTTGGCTCGTATAAGCGGATATTTAACAAAAAGTTATTTTAAAGAAGGCGATTATGTAAAAAAAGGCCAGCTTTTGTTTGAAATTGAGCCTCAAGAGTATGAATATGCAGCAAGTAAGGCAAAGGCAGATTTGAATAATGCGGAATCGCAGTATTCATATTATGAAAAACAACAAAAGCGATATAAAGAGTTGGTTCAACAAGATTATATTGCTCGTTCTGATTATGATAACATACTTTCTCAAAGGGATGCTTATCGTGCTCAGGTGGAAAGTGCTAGAAATGCCTATAGAGATGCAATGAGAAATTATGGTTATACAAGGGTTGTATCTCCTGTAAATGGCAGAGTAGGTATGATATCAGTAACAGAAGGCAACTATGTTTCTATGAACAGTGGTCCATTAACAACGATAAACAGTTATGAACCTATGTATGTAACATTCCCTCTTTCATCCAAAGATTATGCAGAATTGGTAAGAATTGACAAATCTGCCAATATCAACAGGGATGTTGAATTTATCTTCAGTTCAGGTGAAAAATATAAATATAAGGGTGTACAGGATTTTCACGATAACGAAATTGATGAGACTACTGGTACAATAACCATGCGTGCAACTTTCCCAAATCCTGATGATGCTTTAATTCAAGGAGATTTTGGAAGGATAATATTGTATTCAAAATCAAAAGACAAAGTTCCTGTAATTCCGCAAACTGCAACAATGGAAAACCAAGAGGGTCGATTTGTATATGTTCTTGATAAAGATGACTTACCAAGAATGTCTTATATAAAAACAATGGGCGAAAAGGATGGTAAATGGCTTATTTCGTCTGGTGTAAATGCAGGAGATAGGATTATAACAAGCGGTATACAAAAAGTAATACCGGGAAGCCCAGTAAGAATAGTTCAAGCTCCGGTTCAAGAAAAGGCTCCTGTAAAGAAGGTAAGTATTTTTGAAAAATTAGCAAATAAGCTAAAACACTTATTAAAAAAATAGGAAAATATAAATGGCAGGTAATATATTTATAAAACGCCCAAAATTAGCAATAGTAATATCATTAGCTATAATATTGGCAGGATTAATATCATTAACAACTCTTCCTTTGGAGGAGTATCCTTCAATAACGCCTCCGCAAATTGTAGTAACAGCTACATATAGCGGTGCGAGTTCTGATGTAATAACTTCAACTATTGCAGCACCTGTCGAACTTCAGTTAAACGGTATAGAGGATATGCTCTATATGTATTCCGAATCAAAGAACGGGTCATATAAGTTAACTCTGTTTTTTGAAGTAGGATCTGATCCTGATATGGACTTAGTAAACGTTCAAAACCAGCTACAATTGGTTACACCTAGACTTCCGGAGGAGGTTAAGCGGTATGGTTTAACAGTTAAAAAGTCAACAGGTGGTGCGGGCTGTCTTTTAATGTCCTTATCTTCACCAAACGGAACATATAATTCATTGTTTTTGGCAAACTATGCAACTATGTTCATAAAAGATGAATTGGCTCGTATAAAAGGTTGTGGTACAGTTTCTATATTCGGTGCCGGTGATTATTCAATGAGAATTTGGCTAAAACCCGATAAAATGGCGAGTTTAGGGGTTTCTACAACAGATATAAATAATGCTATCACAGCTCAGAATATTCAATCTCCTGCAGGTAATATAGGTGTTGAACCGATGGATGAGCCTCAGGTTTTGAAATTTACGTTGAGAACCAAGGGGCGTCTAAAGACGGTAGAAGAATTTGAGAATATTGTTGTAAAAGCAAATGTAGACGGTTCAAATGTTAAAATAAAAGATGTTGCAAGAGTGGAATTAGGGGCTGAAAGTTACTCATCTTCTGTAACCATCGGTGATAGTAATGCTGCAATGATTTCTATAGCTCAGTTGCCGGAAGCTAACACGATTGATTTAGTAAACCGTGTAGAGAAAAAAATGAAGGAATTAAGCAAAAAATTCCCTAGTGATGTTGAATATCACGTTCAGTATGATATTACAGAGTTTGTAAGAGAGTCAATACACGAGGTTATAAGTGCAATTGTACTTGCAATTATTTTGGTAAGTGCTGTTACTTATTTGTTCTTAGGTACTGCTCGAGCAGCTTTTATACCTTTCTGCGCAATACCAGTTTCATTAATCGGTGTATTTATATTCATGGCTTTAATGGGATTTTCAATAAATCTTTTGATTTTATTTGGTTTAGTGTTAGCAGTAGGTCTGGTTGTAGATGATGCTATTGTTGTATTAGAAAACACCCAAAGACATATTCAGGAAGGTAAATCTCCGAAGGAAGCTACAGAAATTACTATGCAAGAAGTATTTGGTGCTGTTGTAGCAACATCTCTTGTATTGATGGCAGTATTTGTCCCTGTATCTTTTATGACAGGTATTACAGGGCAAATGTACAGACAATTCGCTGTTTGTATAGCGACTTCAATAGGTTTGTCTACTATTGTTGCTTTGACTCTTTCTCCGGCTCTATGTTCTATTATTTTAAAATCAGGTGAAGAAAAAACTGATTTTGCTTTTATTCAAAAGTTTGAAGATTGGTTTAATGGTGTAAGAGAAAAGTATTTGGGGGTTGTAAGTTATTTTGTACACGCACCTAAAAAGACTTTGTTGGTATTACTTGGCGTTGTTGTATTTATATGTGCAATGTTTGTAATAACTCCTACGGGATTTTTGCCTGATGAGGATAGAGGCGCATTGTTCGTACAAGTTCAGTTGCCGGATGGTGCAACTCTTACAAGAACTGCTGATGTTGTAAGGAATTTAGCAGATGAGCTTAATCAGATACCCGGGGTTATTTCTGTTATGCAGGTAAATGGTTTCTCTGGGGAAAACACCGCATTCGTAGTTGTAAGACTGGAGCCTTGGTCTAAAAGAAAATCCGCAAAGCTTTCTATAAATAACATTATTAAGCAGGCAAACGCCATAACTTCCAAGTATACAGAAGCTAATACATTTGTTACTCAACCCCCTGCCATAAGTGGTATGGGTATGTTCGGTGGCTTTGAATACCAACTCTTGGATAAAGGGGACAGATCTCCTGAAGATTTGTATACTGAGGCTCAAAACTTTATGCAAGAAGCCCGACAAAATCCTGCTTTCTCAAGCTTGTATACCTCTTATACAGCATCTCTTCCGCAGGTAATTGTCACTGTAGAGGATGAAAAAGCTATGTCACAAGGCGTTTCGATTTCCGAAATTTATTCCACTCTGGCTGCTCAATTTGGTGCTACTTATATTAATGACTTTAACAAATTCGGAAGAGTTTATCGTGTTTATATGCAGGCAGATGCTCCTTATAGATCCGTTATGGGTGATTTAAGTAAAATATATGTTAAAAATAATCAAGGTAAGATGGTTCCTATAACGTCTGTTGTTAAAACAAAAAATGTAGTAGGTCCTTATTTGTTGAACAGATTTAATATGTATCCTTCTATTGTAATAAATGGTAACCCTGCTCCAGGTATAAGCTCAGGTGATGCAATGAAGGCTATGGCAGAATTGTCTGATAGAATTTTACCGAAGGATATGGATTATGCTTGGTCAGGAACATCGTTGCAGGAGCAAATGTCATCAGGTCAGATTGGCCCAATATTAGCAATGGCGTTGACTTTTGTGTACTTATTCCTTGTTGCGCTTTATGAAAGTTGGACTTTACCAGTTGCTGTATTATTGATATCACCTGTAGCCTTGTTGGGTGCACTATTCTTCCAATACATTTCAGGTTTATCTCTTGATATTTATGCTCAGGTTGGTCTTGTAATGCTTATTGGTTTAAGTACAAAACAGGCTATCCTTATTGTAGAATTCGCAAAGGATGCAATGGAAAAAGACGGTATGAACTACATTGATGCTGCAATCCAAGCTGCCAGGTTGAGGTTTAGGGCAGTTATGATGACTAATATTGCATTTATTCTTGGTTTGTTACCATTGGTTTTTGCAAAAGGTGCCGGTGCAGGGAGCAGACATTCTATCGGAGTTTCTGTTTTTGGTGGAATGCTTGCTGTTGCATTTTTGGGTAGCATATTAGTTCCTGCTTTCTTCGTACTAACTAACCGTATGAAGGAAAAGTTTTACCAGTTTATAAAAAATCGAAAGGGAAATAAATGATTAGAATTTTAATATTGTTCATATTTTCCCTAATGATGTTTCAACCGGCATGTGATGCTGCTTTGTGGCATAAAGGTAATGATTTAGGAAATGATATAAAAAAAGAAGAATATCCAGATAGTAGAGATGTAGAGCCTAAAAAAACAGAGAGTGAAGATACTCTTGTAATTCAAGGTGGGGTAGAAACTTCTATGGATATTACCTTAGAAGAATGTCTGAAGTATGCGCTTGGTAATAATCCTCGAATTCAGGCTGCAATGCAGGATGTATTTGCTTCTGATGC
>CALUVP010000082.1 GCA_944324215.1 Candidatus Gastranaerophilales bacterium
GGCAAGGTAGCTCAGTTGGTCAGAGCATGCGGTTCATACCCGCAGTGTCGGGGGTTCAAATCCCTCCCTTGCTACCAGAATATGACAGGAAGCCCGGAAATTTTCCGGGCTTCTTTTGTTATTGATCTCCGTCTGTAGTAAGTCCGCAGATAGAGAAGCGGAATTTGATGATACGTTCTTCACTTCAGCGTCAGGATGGCGGCTGGAGAGCACAGGGGAAAGTTCTGTTATCGCGATCTTCCACGTGGTGATTGCCTGTTGTGCATTCAGGCCTCGAAGATGCCAAAGGGTGCTGGGGTGGAGGACGACTTGTAGTCACTGGAAGAAAGGTACAAAAAAAGACTTGCCAGCGTGCCGTAATTTTTGTAGATACATTCCTGCGTTGTGGGAAAGCCACAGTAATCTTATGGCAAGGTAGCTCAGTTGGTCAGAGCATGCGGTTCATACCCGCAGTGTCGGGGGTTCAAATCCCTCCCTTGCTACCAAAGGCAATAAAAAAGGCCCGGAATATTTTCCGGGCCTTTTTTATTGCCTTTGGTAGCTCTTTTTTTGCTCTTATAAAGATCCAACTATTCGTTTTTTTGTAATTTATTCCGCAGCCAACGAGATATTTCTCGTAAAGGAAACGTAACTTTCCATGAATTTGAATTTAAAATTGATTCAAGTTCACTTTTTAACTGGATATTTTCACTTTTTAACTGGATATTCATATTTTTTAAATTGATATTATCTTGGGATATATTATTATATCTTGCATTGACGCTTTCATACTTTGATTTGATATCTTTTAGTTTGTGGCTATTAACAAAATATTCAGAAGTTGATTTTATTAGTTCGACTAGCGCTATTGAGATTTCTTTGTCTTGAGATAGGAGATTTTGCAATAGGGGATTATCAAGAGCTGGGCCTCCAGGTTTTCTCCATATAGCAAGACCATGAGAATGGGTAAAAACACAAATCTCTTGAGATTTTTCTGCTATTTCATGCCATAATTTATAGACACCAAAATTATTTCCTTGCTCGGCAACATCATGAAAAAGGATAATCCCTCCGGGTTTTACCTTTGGTAGCCAGGTATAGAAGTCGTGCTTGACTGCATCATATGTATGAAGTCCATCAATATGGAGTATGTCAATAGATTCATCTTTAAAATATTGTACTGCATCATCAAATTTCATACGCAACATCGTTGCAAAATTTGAATAGCATTTTTCAGCATGCTCTGAAAATTTTATGTATACATCTTCTCCGTAGAAGCCTGCTTGTTCATCCCCTTTCCAGGTATCAACTGCATAACATGTTGTTTTTAGCCATGATTGTTTGACAGCTTCACAGAAAGCAAAAAAAGAAACACCAGTGTGGCTACCAAGTTCTACTAGGCATTGAGGGCGATATGCTCGAATAAGCATATCGGCAAAAATAACATGTCCAATCCATGGGGTGACCCCTCCAGCTAATATCTCATGCGGCCCTTTATATTCATAGGTAGTATAGTGTGATAAGAAGTTGAGTATTTCTTTGCTCATGTTTACGACCTCCTCGTATCTATGAAATTTTTATTTTTTTTCGTAATCTTATACTTGGATTTTCGATGTATTTATGTAAAAGAGAAGAGGTTAAAAATGTCACTTTAATAGATATAATTACTATGAATATAAAGAGAACGTGCTTTAAGTATATATTTGATATGTCTATTTTATAGTATATTGAGATGAAAAGACTGAGAACTTGAAGGTGGACAAGATAAAACGGATATGAAATCTTTGACATGTATAAAAAAAATGATTTTATTTTACAGAGCTTTTCAGTATTGAGTGTAGTCTTGCTTAAGAAGGGGAGTATTGCAGCAGACAAAACCCCTGATAATGAAAATCCGATAAGGGATTGGATATCTTTATTTTTTTCTAATTCTGTATTTTGAATGAAAGAGTCAGAATATTGCCATTCTAAAAAAATAGATATAGCTAAAATAATAACAATAAATACTATTGGTGATGCCATTTTATTATAAATTACGGGAAAAGCTTTCCTTGCACACGATATGCAAAGGCCATAAAATAAGGCATCCATTCGAAGATGAGGCATTTTTCTTATAGCATCATCTAGGACTATATTAGGAGTATTTAGTGCGCTTAGATACCTAAAGACAGATTCAATTAAAATAAATATAAAAATGAATAACATTATATTTATATATGAATTGTTTAATAGTTTTATTTTAAATTTAAAAATGTATAAAAAAAATGGCATTAAAATATAAGAGAATATTTCGATCGATAGCGTCCAGGCTACGCCGATAAAATAAAGATCATTAGTATACGCTTGAATAAATAGTAAATAACTTAGCGGATATGTATATCCAAATATTATATAAGCAGAGGCTGTCATTATAAAAATAATATGATAGCATGGGAATATTTTTGTTATTCTATCAATTGAATAGTTATAAAGTGATTTAAAGTCGTATTTTTCATAGTCTAATAGCGATCCTCCAATAAGAAAACCGCTTAAGGCAAAAAAACAATCTACAGAATAATTTGCAAGATACGTAACGCGCCATGTAATAGAGTGAATTTGGATAAAAAAATCTTTTGGTATGAATAGTAATATATGCGCAATAAATACAGTTGTGACTGCAAATCCGCGAAGGATGTCAAGACCGATTAATCGTTCTTTTCCCATACTTGTTAATTCATGCCAGTTGTCAGCTTGATAGATCGCATGGGGAGACCCATGATGCCCGCACTGGCGCTGGATGCAACAGAGGTCAGGATCAAAGCATCATGGCGCCATTCATGCTGTATATGCTCTTCCTGCGTGCCCTCGGCGACAGCTATGGCAAATGAATAGTCTCCTGCGGCCAGGACCGGCATGCGAAAGCAGAATG
>CALUVP010000083.1 GCA_944324215.1 Candidatus Gastranaerophilales bacterium
GTATTTATTCCAAAGCTGAAAAGCAGTGAATCTCTTGGCTTTTTTGCCAAATATTTTTTTATCTTTTGTATATCTTCTATCTTTTTTATAGGTTGTACTACATTCATTTTTAAACTCGCTTAATCACTCACAATGATTGCTTACTCCGTATAAAAAATAAAGTCTAATAACACAAAATTTAAACACTTGAGTTTGCGAAAAAATTGACATTTTTCTCGCAAACTGCGGGGAACGGTTTCGCATCAGGTTATGTGCTATCCCGCACACGACCTGATGCTCACACACCTAAGGTCGGATGCGGAAAAATCTCAAAAATTTGTCAATTTTTGGATTTTTCCGCATCCTCAATTTCTAATTGTTCTTTTAGAGCCTGAACTTCATATTTTAAACGATTTAATTCACATTTAACAGGATCCGGAATTCTGTTATGCATTAATATACCATCTTGGTTAAAGAATTTTTGTTGTACAACTCTTCCCGGTACGCCAACTACTGTACAATGTTCAGGGACATCATCCACAACAACGGAACCTGCTCCAACTCTTGTATTATCTCCGATTTTGATGTTCCCTAAAATTTTTGCTCCGGCACCTATTATGACATTATTCCCGATTGTTGGGTGACGTTTGCCGTGTTCGTTTCCGGTACCGCCTAGCGTTACTTGCTGATAAATTAAAACATCATCACCTATAATAGTAGTTTCACCGATTACAACACCCTCGCCATGGTCTATAAAAAATCTGTTTCCTATTTGTGCCTTGGGATGAATTTCTATTCCTGTAAATATTCTTGTCCAATAAGAAATTAATCTTGGAATAAAAGGAACTTTCCAATAGGCTAGCTTATGAGCAATTCTATGTGATATAAGAGCTTGAAGTCCTGGGTAACAAAAAAGAACTTCCGCAATATTATTTGCAGCCGGATCTTTTTCGTAAATTACTTTTATATCTTCTTTTATTTTTTTTATAGCTCGTATTAACATAAAACCTCTTGCTCTATATTCTAATTCAGAATTTATTGTTATTCAACCTTTTCAGATTTTAACCAATTTTTGTAATTTATTCATCGCTCTTCTGTATTGATTCAAGGTTGTAATATTAAAAATATTGTTCAAAATGTAAATTTTTTATATGTTAATGCTTGTATTTACTCTTTCTATGTTGTAGGTTACTTGATAAGTACAGTGATTGTTAAGAGTACATAAACCTTACCGGATTAATGTATGTGCGCTTAGAAAGCGAAAAGGAGTATTATTATGGTACAAATCAGTAAAGTCAGTATGGACTTAGTTAATGGTACAGTTAAGCCAAACACAAAGAAAGCTTTAACAAGAATTACACTTCCCACAGTAAGTGGTTTAGCTGTTTTAGCAGGGAGCTCCATGCAAGGGAATGACATTCCACCAGCAAATGCAGGTCAAGCAGAGCCAGGCTCAAGTGTAACTGATTCAATATCAGATCAGTTAAAACATACTTTGCATCAGGCACAAAATGCGGGTGAGGAAATTGTTGATGGGGTGAAAGAAGGGGCTAAAAGTCTTTTGGGACACTTTGCAGATTTCTTAGATGATATTTTTTAATTTAAAAGTAAATAATTAGTTGTCCTAAAAAACTAAGACCTCTAAATATATACAAAAGATTGCTCTGGGTTCAACATAAACTACCAAATACAGGTTCTCATGAGATAAAAATATAGGCACAAACTTTGTTAAATCTTTACTAACCAAAACTATAGGTAATATGTTTTAGATTTTTTGATTAAGAAGGAGTCTTCAATGAAAATATTTCCTATAAAAAGTAAAATTTTATCCATAAAATATGTAAAAAGAATTAAAAGTGCTATTTCAAATGTCGATGTAAAAAAATATGATATGAATTCTATCAGTAAAGTAAATAATCATTTCATGGATAAAGTTGAAACAATAGGAAAAAGAATAGAAAAAGAATTATGGGATATGTTAGATGGGATAGTTTAATCATTAGTTAAAGTTATTTGTAAGGAGAAAATATGAGAATTGCACTTGATACATATAGAACAAATACAAAACATCTAAGTTACAATAGCAGAAATCTTTCTTTTAGGTCTATAAAAAATTTAGTAGATGATGTCGGAGGTTCTGTAACGGGATATGCCCGGTTAAAAGAATTAAGTAAAGTAGAGACAGAAGCACAAGGCTGGAAAGTTGCAATGAAAATGGCAGACTATGGCAACCCAGCAAGGCATGCTGCTTGGGTTGCAGCAGGTACTAAAGGTGCCGCTATCGGATCAATATTTGGTCCGGTAGGAGCTACTATAGTTGGGGTTGCTTGTGCTCTTGCCGCAAATTACGCATGTAATAAAGTGCGTAATAAAGTTTTAGATAAAGCTGCAGATTGGCTAGAAGGTGAATAAATGACAATAACAAATGTTAATAACAATAGTTATTCATCTAACGATAAACCAAAGAAAAATAAAGCCACACTTAATGCCGGATTGAGTTGGTTTGCTGTTGATATGGCTGTCAGTACAGCAGTAGATGTTTATTATAACTCAAAATCAAAAACACAACTTACTGCAAAAACTTTATGTAAGCAAGTCGGAACAAACGCTTTATGGGCAGGAATTTCTGCTTGTATATTTGCTTACCCACTAGCAAAAATATATGAATATACTAAGCAAAAAAAGTATGAGGTATTTTCAAACTTATCAACTGCTACAGCGTCTATTTTGATGGGATTTAGGCTTTATATGGCATCTCGCCCTCATCCAAAATGGAAGAATGTACGATTTGGCAATTTTTTCTAACTTGACTTTTTTAAACAATAGAAACAAAAATAGGCTTATATGTTAAACACTATTCAGTCGAATATAAATTTCAAATCAGGGTTAAGTACGACACTTATTAAGCAATGCAGGGATATAAATGTTAGGAAGTTGGAAAAACGTTTGAATTTAAATAATATTCCATCGGACTTTGATTTTAATAAACCTGTTGCTTTTGCAATTCACAAAGTTTTTGAAATATTTAATATTTTGAAAAAACAATCAAAAATAAAAATATTTGAGATATTTACTCCGAGAATTCAAGTTTATTTAACATCCAATTTGAGGTTTAATTTTAAAGGCTACGGATTTTGTGTTCCAGAAACTCAATCAATTCTTAAAGGGCAGCCCCCTTTTGAAACAGGTTCATTATTTTTTCAAAAAGAAAATTCTATTGAGGAAATAGACCAAAAACTCGATAAAAGTTTTTTGAATGATGAAAGAAGCTCGTCACATTATTTATCCCCATTTATTCATGAATTTCTGCATGGAATTTATTTAGATCACATTTATAAAAAATTTGGCTATGAAGGCAAATGCCCATATACTGCGCAAAAATATAAGAGAACCGAAAATGATTACGGGTTAAAAGTTATGAATATATTACAAAATCTTCAATTTAACAATAGAGAAAATGAACTTATAAAAAATATACTTGGAAAATATGCCACAACTTCTGAAAATCAGTATCATGAAGTTTTTGCGGAGACATTTACACAGGTTATTTGTAAATGTTTATCAGACAAAAATTCTTTGCCAGTAAAGGATCCGATTGATGAATTTAAACAATATCCAAAAGAGTTCATTAATATAATAAAAAAAATATTTGTATAAATTTAAATATGTGAGTACATTTATGCTTTGCATTCTTTACATGGTTTTAGTTATCAAATTCCGTTTACCAGACAGACAAATACCTTTCACCGCTATCCGGAATTATGGCTATAATAAGCTTGTCCGGATATTTTTTCTCAAGTTTAAGAGCCGCGACTACATTTGCTCCGCCTGAAATTCCGCAGAATATGCCGTGTTTTTGCGCCAGTTCTCTTGCTTGAGCTATTGCATCATCTCCT
>CALUVP010000084.1 GCA_944324215.1 Candidatus Gastranaerophilales bacterium
CAAGAGTTCGAGACATTATGTCAGGAGAAGGTTTAAATGAAATTCAAACCTCTTCATTAATTGGAGAGCCTTTGTTAAAGCAATTCAATGTAAACTATAACAAAGAAAAAGCTGTATGCGTTCAAAATCCTGCGTCAGAAGACTACACAATGCTTAGACAAACACTTATGGCGAGCGTTTTACAATGTTTAAAATATAACTATGACAACGGTCAAAAAGATTTCTGGGCTTACGAAATCGGAAGAAGTTATGTTAAGATTGGAGAACCTGATGAAAAGAATTCAGGAGTTAAAGAAACTCAAATATTGGCTGGAGTTATTACGGGAAACATACAAAATTCTATCTGGCAAAACACAGGAGAAGTTGATTTCTACACAGTAAAAGGTATTGTAGATAAGATTTTAGAAGATTTTGGACTCACTAGAAGAATAAAATTTGAACTACTTGCAGATTCTGCCCTTGCTAAAACCCATATTATTATGCATCCATATAAATCAGCAGTTTTAACTCTTCTAGGTAAAAAACCTGAAATAGTCGGATACTACGGAGAAATTCATCCGGAACTTAAAAACAAAATGAAATTAAATCAAAATGCTTATGTGTTTAAACTTGATTTGGATTTATTCATAAATGCCGTAAATCCTGCAACAGTAAAGTTCAAGAAATTACCACAATATCCTGAAGTTCAAAGAGATTTGGCAGTTATAGTCCCTGATAAAACAACTTGGGATGAGCTTGCAAAAATAATCAAAAAAGGTATTGATAATAAGGTATTTACCGGATGCAGCGTCTTTGACGTATATCAAGGTGAACACGTTCAGGAAGGTTTTAAGTCTGTTGCTTTCAGGATAAAAATGCAGGACATAAACTCTACTATGACAGACGAAGCCATTGAAACTCAAATGGCAAATTTGCGTTCAACTCTTAAAAAATCAATTCCTGATTTGAGTTTCAGAGAATAATAGAATAAGATAAGTATTAGGAACAAGAATGAAAAAATTTTTGGTAATATTAAGTATACTGTTAGTCTTACCTGTTTTTGCCGATACAATGCCGTTTTACATTGATAGTATTCCAAAGACAGTCATCGGAATGTATCAAACAGGGAAAAATATTACAGTATTTTCTCATCCTGAGGCTAATTCAAAAGTTTTAAAAAAAATGGAATTTTCCTACACCCCTGAATCAATGCCTGACAACGTTTTTGCTCTTCTAATAAATGAAAAAAAACTTGGATTTTTATACGTATCTGATATCGGAGACGAAGGTTGGGTTGAAGTTATATATGATAGAAAAACAGGGGCAAAAGGTTGGGTTAAAACTGAAGATAATTTACAATTTTTGCCTTGGCTAAACTTTTATAATATGTATGGAAGAAAATATGGCTTACGCTTAATGAAAGATTCTCCTGATGAAATAGAAGTCCTTCACGCAAAGAGTGAAGATTTGTCCCAAAATGTTTCAACTCTTAGGTATGTAAAACAAATCCGTGTAACAGCGATAAGAGGGAACTGGGCATTAGTATCAGTAGTTGACATTGATAAAACCCCAAAAATGGGTTATTTAAGATGGAGAGGAGATGACGGTACAATATACGCCTTTCCTAATATAAAATAACATTTTATATACTTAGTTATAGTACTTGTAAAATTTGTCAATCTTTTGTAATATATACATAGATAAATATATTTATAAGAAGAGGAATTTATTAAATGTTCGAACGTTTTACTGAAAAGGCAATAAAAGTAATTATGCTGGCTCAGGAAGAAGCCAGACGCCTTGGACATAATTTTGTTGGCACAGAACAAGTACTTTTGGGCTTAATAGGTGAAGGTACCGGAATAGCTGCCAAAACTCTTAAATCAATGGGAGTAACTCTCAAAGATGCAAGAATTGAAGTTGAAAAAATTATAGGAAGAGGCTCAGGATTTGTTGCCGTTGAAATACCATTTACACCAAGAGCGAAAAGAGTATTGGAATTATCTTGGGACGAAGCAAGACAGCTTGGTCACAATTATATTGGAACAGAACACTTACTTCTTGGCTTAATAAGAGAAGGTGAAGGTGTTGCTGCAAGAGTTTTAGAAAATCTTGGAGTCGACTTAAACAAAGTTAGAAGCAACGTTGTTAAGATGCTTGGAGATTCTAAGCCGCAAACAACCAGTGCCGGTGTTGGTTCTTCATCCTCATCTTCACAGCCAAGTAAAGTTAAAACTCCTAGCTTGGATGAGTTTGGAACAGATTTGACTCAAGCTGCAGCAGAACAGAGACTTGATCCTGTAGTCGGCAGAGAAAAAGAAATTGAACGTGTTATTCAAATTCTTGCAAGAAGAACAAAAAATAACCCTGTTTTATTAGGAGAACCTGGTGTTGGTAAAACTGCTGTAGCAGAAGGTTTGGCAATAAGAATTGTTAACAATGAAGTTCCTGATATATTAGAAAATAAAAAGATTATACAACTTGATATGGGACTGCTAATAGCAGGTACTAAATATAGAGGTGAATTTGAAGAACGTCTAAAAAAGATTATGGACGAAATTCGCCAGGCAGGTAATGTAATTCTTGTAATCGATGAAATGCACACTTTAATAGGCGCTGGAGCTGCAGAAGGTGCAATTGATGCTGCAAACATATTGAAACCTGCACTTTCCAGAGGTGAAATTCAAGTAATCGGTGCTACAACATCTGATGAGTACCGCAAATACATTGAAAAAGATTCAGCTCTTGAAAGAAGATTTCAACCTGTAATAATTGACGAACCTTCAATAGACGAAACAATAGAAATTATAAGAGGCTTAAAACCGAAATATGAAGAACACCATAACCTTCATATTTCAGATGATGCGATAGTTGCAGCAACAAAGTTATCCAGCAAATATATAAATGACAGATTTTTGCCGGATAAAGCTATCGACGTAATTGATGAAGCGAGCTCAAAAGTAAGATTGAAAGTTTGCACCCTTTCTCCTGAAGGAAAAGAACTTGATAAAGAACTTAAAGAGATTATCAAGGAAAAGGAAGATGCAATAAGAAACCAGGAATTTGAAAGAGCTTCAGCACTAAGAGATGACGAAGCTAATATGAAAGACAGAATTCGCGAAGTAACTGAAGAATGGCGCAGGCAAAATGATGCAAATAAACCAACTGTTACAGAAGAAGATGTAGCAGAGGTTATTGCAACAATGACGGGCGTTCCAGTTACAAAACTTACCGAAGGAGAGTCAGAGAGACTTCTTAAATTAGAGAAAACTCTTCATGACAGAGTCATCGGTCAATCGGAAGCTGTTACTGCAATTTCAAAAGCTATAAGACGAGCAAGAGTCGGTTTAAAATCACCAAACAGGCCAATCGGAAGCTTTATCTTCTCAGGTCCAACAGGTGTTGGTAAAACAGAATTAGCTAAAGCTCTTGCAGAAGCTATCTTTGGAAGCGAAGATAACATGATAAGAGTAGATATGTCAGAATTTATGGAAAAACATTCTACTGCCAAACTTATCGGTTCACCTCCTGGATATGTAGGTTATGATGATGGCGGACACCTTTCAGAACTAGTAAGAAAGAAACCTTATTCTGTAATTCTTTTCGATGAAATAGAAAAGGCTCACCCTGATGTATTTAACATAATGCTTCAAATACTGGATGACGGTCGTCTTACTGATGCAAAAGGCAGACATATCAACTTTAAAAATACCGTAATCATAATGACTTCAAACGTAGGCGCAAGCATGATTACAACTCAAGGTAAGCTTGGCTTCTCAACAGCAGAAGACGCTAAAAAGGATAAATACGAAAAGTTAAAAGAAACCGTTAATGAAGAATTAAAAAAAGCATTCAGACCGGAATTCTTGAACCGTATCGACGATATAATCGTATTCTCTCACTTGAGCAAAGAAGAAATTCGACAAATCGTTGATTTGATGATGAAGGATTTATTCAAGCGTCTTTCAGAAAGAGAACTTTCTATTGAAGTGACAGATGAAGTTAAGGATTATTTGGCAAAAGACGGTTACAACGAAGCATACGGTGCAAGACCTCTAAGAAGATTGATTCAAAAGAAAATTGAAGATCCTCTTGCCGAAGAGATTTTGACAAATGCTTATAAGCCTGGAGATACAATTGTACTAAAACTTCAAGATGATAAGATCATCTTTGAACGTAAAGAGGGAACTCCGAAAGAAGACGAAAATAAGGAAGAACCTCCAAAAGAAGAATAAAACAAAAAGGGGGCTTGGCGAAATCGCCAAGCCCCCTTTTTTTAACCTACAATGTCAATGAAAAAACAGTTATTGCCGATAAAATCAAAACTGTCATAACAAATGCCGCAGCCAGCTTCAATACAGGATGTATCGAGAATGAATAATCCTCATTCGGATTAAGCTGTCTTAATACATTTCTTGAAAAATCTTGCTTAGCATCAAGTTTTGTTTTATTAAAAGATTCACTCATTAAACGCCTTATATGATAAGTGTCTTCTAGATCTTTTCTTGCTTGTTTATTATTAATTGTATATTTTTTTATTTTTATACTTTCATCCTGAGGCAATTCATTATCTACATATGCAGAAAGATTGTTTTGAAAAATTCTATATTGACTGTTTGATCTTGAAGAATAAATCTCCTCTCTATCATCAACAGATGTTTTTAAATCATGAATCATCGTTTTAATAATTTCATATTTTTCTCTGCAAGTCGGACACTTTTTTAAATGCTCTTCAACCTTTGCCTTTAGTGCCTTACTCAAATCACCTTCAACATAAAATGATAATAAAACATCCATCTGTGCACAAGTTATTTCCATTATTATTACTCCTTTAAATAAACTCTTTTAGCTTTTGTTGCAGCCTTAACCTTGCTCTTGAAATTCTTGATTTCACAGTTCCAAGGGCAGTATTTGTAATCCTAGCAATATCATCATAACTTAAACCCTCATATTCTCTTAAGATAAGTACTATTCTTAAGTTTTCAGGCAAAGTAAGTAATGCCGCTTTTATCAACTTCTCCATTTCTGAAAATAAACATTTTTCCCCAGGCTCACACCCGATTTTGTCTTTTATCTCCAAAAGCTTATCATTATCCAATTCAAATTTATTATGCGTTTCATGCTTTTTTACATAATCATAAAAAATATTTGTTACAATTTGGTTCAACCAAGGTCTAAAACGCTTAACATCCTTGAGAGATTTTATATTTTTTGCCATTTTTAACAACGCTTCCTGAGTAAGATCAGAAATATCATGGCGCTTATCAGTTAAATAACTAAACATTGTATAAATATTTTTCTGCACACGACGAATTAACTCTTCTAAAGCTTTTGAATCACCCTTTTGAGCAAATAAAATTAACGTATTAATATCCCTTTTTTTATATCTTGATTTTGACATCGTAAATTTATTATATTGAGTATCAAAATAAAATATATTACCTTACTGGAGTCAGCTAATGGATAACCTAAAACCAAAAGAAAACAGGTCGGTTATATCCTTCCTGTTAAGATTTTACACTAGCCGAAATATAAATAGCACTATCATTGTACAATAAAATTCAGAAAATTACAAATAATAAGAAACAGAAATTTACATACTACACGATAATTTAAGATAGTAATAAAAGATACAACTCAGTCATATAAACAAAAAAAGAAAAATACAAAAAATGTTAAGCTATGTAACAAATATATATTTTTTATATACTTTTTGTCAATTTTCTTTACATTTTTGTTTTTATATAAATAAGAGAGGCAAGAATGACATACAAATTTGATTCATTAGTAAGTAAAAACGAAGCTGAAGCGCTCAAGGATATGATATTCAAGCGCATACGTGAGCGTTCCGAAAGCATGACAGAAGATTTGCAACAGGATATCATGGATGTTGCAAGAGAATCATTTGTTAGTCCTAATAATCCTTTTTCAAAAATAATAGAAAATACACAACCTCAACAAAACATAAGCAACATAAACACCAACTCTGTAGCAACTAAAGAAGAAAAACAAGAAGAAATAGGCTTTCCAATACGTGAAATTAAATCAAAAGTTTCAACTCAAAATAAGTTAATAAATGAACAAATAACCCAAGCAACTATAGAAAATAACATGTTAACCGCCAGAGAGGAGCTTAGCAACAAAAAAAGCTTTATGGGAGCTTTGAACTTCCTAAATTCACAAGCCGCAATATCACTTATTCGTACAAGAGCAGACAAATTTGAAATTCTTGCGTAGAATATTATACACATAATATTTGTAAATTTTATACTGCGTATATTGACACTTGTATGCAAGTTTGTTAAAATGAGTTTAGATGTAGATAGTAAATTCTGATTAATAATATAAGAAGAGAAAGGAATATTATGATGAAGAAGAATGGTTTTACTCTTGCGGAAGTTTTAATCACGATAGCCATTATCGGTATTGTTGCTACCTTAACACTTCCTGCATTAATGACAAACACACAGGAACAACAAGCAATAACAGGCTTGAAAAAAGGTATCAATACATTAACTGAAGCTGCGCAAATGAATAATGCCATTTCAGGCTTCGATTATGGTTCATTTAATAGCACATCTACCAATGGAACAGAAACTCAATCTTTATTTGGCTTGCTTGCCAGCAGAGCTAACGTAGACTATGAGTTAACAGGTTCAGGGACAGCTGCAGCAAATGCAGTAAAAGGTTCAGGTTCTAACTTTGTAGTATTTTTCCGTGATGGTTCAGCATTGTCTTATTTTCCAACCAATACATTACCGTCTTCTCCATCAGGTGGTGTAACTGTTGGAGCAAATCAGCAAGATGGTTTGGTATATGGTATTACTGCTATCTATGATACTAATGGCCGTAAGGGACCAAATATGTTGTCGAATTGCAATGGACAAAGCCTACTTGCTGGAAGCGCTAGCAATTTTAACGATTCAAGCTTTGACTGCTCAACCAAAGCTAACCGTGTTATCAAGGATCAATTTGGTGTAAGATTGAGAGGTGCTTTTGCAGTTCCTAATGGTGCAGCTGCTAGATGGGCTTATGCTAATTAATAATATTTTTGAATAAAATAAACAAAAGCGGTGAAATCTTTCAAGATTCACCGTTTTTGTTTGAGAAAAAACTTTATCCATAAGATATCAAAACATTTTAGGGAAGTCATCTATATCAACTACACTATATGCCTGAAAAATAGTATACTACTTGACAGCTAAAAGCTTGTTATAAGTGCAATAAGGCTTATTTATAAACCTCTTGGTCTATATCTATGTATCTACCCCAAATATAGTAAAATCAATCTCTATATTGATGAAAATATCCTCTATAAAGATGTAATATAAATAGTGTAATAGGAGGAGGTAAATAATTATTACTCCTATAAAAAAATGATAAATTAGATAAAATATAACTGATAGGGGAGAGAGTATGAGACGAGAATTCAAGAAGAAATCAAAAGTATTGCTAATTGACGACAATTATGAGCATTTAGCAGGGATTAGGGAGTTATTAAATTTAGAAGGGACATTTGACGTTGTAGGAATCGCTACAAACGTTACAGTTGGTCTAAACTTAATCAAAAAATACCAACCTGATGTAGTGCTTCTTGACATGAATATGCCTGAAAAAGATGGATTACAAGGAATTATTGAGATTTCGAAACTGGATTTGGGTACAAAAGTATTAGCACTATCAGGTTATGATGATGCGGATTTAATCTTTAGGGCAATGAAAATAGGTGCAAAAGGTTATGTACTAAAAACTATGGCTTCAGCTCAATTAATTTATGCAATAGAAGAAGTTTTAAATGGCAAAATTTATTTACCATTGGCATTATCATCAAGATTTTTTGAATATTTCCAACAAACATTCAGAGAAGAAAATGCTGTTAAAGAAAGTGAGAACGAAGAAGAAAATCTTCTAAATTACTTAACTCAAAGAGAAGAAGAAGTTTTAGAACTTCTAACTCAAGGTATTACTTACAAAGGTGTTGCTAATAAGTTATTTATTTCAGAGACAACAGTAAAAACACACGTAAATAATATTTTCCAAAAATTACAAGTAAACGATAGAACTCAAGCTGTTCTATATGCGATTAACAATGGTTTTTTAACAAAAAAAATAAAAATGGCAGTATAGGAAAACTTCGTGAAAAAGATTGTAAGACAGCAAAATTACTTAAGGGAGCTAATCAATTCACAAGAGAATAAGCTTATAACCAAGCAGACTCTAAGGTGTGCAGTTCGTGCTGTCTTGGAACCATTACTCGACAAACCGGAAGCGGGAGTAGTGCTTCATAGAATAATACATAAAACCGGACTTAACGGTCTTTTAAAGCGACTAGAATTTTCGGAAATAGAATCTTATGATTTTACTGATGAAAGTGAAAATTTGCGAGAGCGAGTCTGGGCAGATACAGAATTTATATGTGTCTTGACTCATAGATTTGTGTCTATAATTTTGTGGGATAACAGAGTTGAAAACAAAAATTATGTACGTTATTATTCAATCTTCAATTCTAAATTACAAGACGAAGCATTAGACATAATAAACAGAAATTCCGTAATCGACATAAAGCAATACCAAGAGAAATTTCATCCGGACAGACGTGATAACATACTTTTGAACTCTTCTATCAGACGTCTTACGGAAAATATGGATGAAGCAATAAAGGATGCCGTTTTAGGCTTTGCGGAATTTCAGGTTCAACCAAAGGGGTATACTCCGGAAGTTCGGGAAATAGTACATGAAGTTAAAAATCAGTTATCAATATGTGATTTGTACAGTGAGATAGTAAAGAAATATTGTGCAAAAAATGAAATTAAAGATGAAACTATTTTAAATGGTGTAAATTGCATTTCAAGAGCAATAAAGATGGCAAATAATTCGCTGCTTTCGCTTAAAAACGAACAAACCAAAGAAATAAAAGAATGTGATTTGAAGAACATTCTCAATACTGTATCAGATTTGACAAAAATATATTTTGAGTGCAAAAATATTGATTACACAATAGAGAGCAAGGCTAACTTAAAAATAGCAGCAGATGAAGAAAGCTTTATTTCAGTCATAATCAATTTGGTTAAGAATGCCGCAGAGGCTTTTGTGAAAGAAGAAGAGGACAAAGAAGATAGTAAAAATGGTAAGTATGTTAAAATTAAGGCTGAAAAGAGAGGAGATTTTGCGGTAGTAAGGGTCATAAATAATGCAGGAAAAATTGAAGAACCTGAAAGAATATTTGAAAAGGGCTATACTACAAAAAATTACGGTTCAGGACTTGGGCTTTATATCTGCAAGAAAACAATAGAAGAACAATTGGGTCAGCTTAAATTAGAACATAATGGAGATGATTATACCGAATTTATAATCAAAATGGGACTTATAAACGGGTAAGAGGTATGGATTTAATCAGCAACAGAACAATAGAAATTACAAAACTAGGTATGGACGGTTTAATGGACAGACAACACGCCATATCATCAAACATAGCAAACGTTATGACGCCGGATTTTCAGCGTAAAGAAGTTGCGTTTGAGAGCCAGCTTGCTGAAATAATTGAGAAAGAAGATTTAAAAGACTATATAAAAGGTCAAAACAGCATTGAATATAAGCCACCTATGGTAGATGTCTTTACAGGCGATATTCACACATACAGAACACCTACTCAGCAAGAAAAAGCTTATTTGCAATCAAACACAATGGAACAATTCCGTCCTCAGGTGGTAACTGATTTATACAGTGGTTCCGACTCAAAGGGAAACAATGTTGAGTTAGAAAGAGAGATGATGGATTTATCTAAGACAGGTACAAGATACTTAGTATTATCGAACTTGGAAAGAAGTCAATTTTCGCACCTTTCTGAAGTAATAAGAGGTCAGTAATCTAACTTATGCCCGTAGAGAGGGCCCGTATAGATGGAGGTTAAAATATGAGTTTTAATATATTTGATATCGCCGGTTCAGGAATGACTGCGCAAAGAATAAAAATGGATACAATTGCAAGTAATATTGCAAACATAAACACTACTCGCCAGCCTGACGGTTCCAAGGGGGTTTATGTAAAAAAAGATGTATCTTTTAGAACAGTATATGAGGATACTTTAAACAAAGGATATTCAAATTTTGCATCGAATAATCCTGATGCTGAGTTTGACCCCAAAACAGGAAACATGTTAATAAATGCTAATGTCTCATTAAATAACGGAGTAATTACCGGCGGAGTAAGAGTTGATGAGATTTATGAAGCTGAAAACGGAGTAAAAACTGTTTATGATCCGTCACATCCAGACGCTGATGAGGAAGGTTATGTAGATGTTCCAAATATTAGTCTTGTAGAAGAAATGGTCGGAATGATTTCAGCCTCCCGTGCTTATGAAGCAAACGCGACTGTGGCAGAAAACGTTAAAACTATGATGCAATCAGCTATGAATATTTAGAAATTTGAAATTAAATTTTAAGAGGCAGATATGGAATTTACAGCAGGAATAAGCGAATTTAATACAAACTATAATCTTAATGCAATTAATGATTATAACAAATTTTTGCAAGGTAACGCGTCATTTGAAGTTGAAAAAACTGATTTTGACGAAGTGTTAGAAAAAGCTTCAAAAAATATTCCCGTAAAAGACAAAAATGATCCTACAGGTTTAGGTAATTTTGCATCAAAAATGGGAAATGCTTTTTCTGATAGCTTAAATGCCGTAAATAATAACAGAATTATGGCAGATAGACTTCAAGAAGATTTAGCTATGGGTGGCCCAACAAGCATTCACGATGCCATGATTGCAGCAGAAAAAGCTACTTTAAGCATGCAAATGGCAGTACAAGTTAGAAATAGACTGGTAACTGCTTATACAGATATAACTTCTATGGCTATATAATTTTATTATTTAATCATTACCCAACAAGGTAAAGTAAAAAATCTTTAATTGTGTATTCTTTTATACGTAAAAGGAGATTTTTTATCATGACAGAAAAAAAATTTTTAAGCTGTACCCTGACAGAAGGAATATTACTTGCCGTACTTGGCTTATTCATGCTTATGTTACCCAAAATCACCACCATTACTTTTGGAATGATGATTTGCTTAGCATTTATAATTTACGGCGGCTACAAGGCAATTAACGCATTTATAACGCGGCATTACACAAGGCACTTCATACTAAATATTATTTTAGGATTAATTTTAGTAGGTGTAGGACTTTTTTTGTTTATCGCACCAATGTTCAATCTCGTTATTATAACAAGCGCTATAGGCGTTTACTTCTTTCTAGAAAGTATTTCTACAAGCGCATTTGCCATACAAAACAGAAAAACTCTTTATTTTTGGTGGGCAAATATTCCCGTTGCAATAATGCAATTTCTTTTGGGATTAATCATAATAGTAGGCCTCCCGTCAACTGCGCTATGGATTATCGGAATTCTCGCAGGGATAAATTTCTTAATCACAGGAATGGTTTTAATAAGCATGTTCATCTCAACTAAATATACTTATAATATGTAGTTTGGAACAAAAGGAGATAAAAATGACAGAAGAAAAAATTCAAGAAATAAGAAATAACACTGAAAAAGCTGAATGCTATTTTTCAAAAAAACTAGCTTTCACGCTTGGTCCAGTTGAGCTTAAAGAATTAAGCGAAGAAAGAAATGTTAAAATTTTAGATGTTAGACTAGAAGCAGACTACCAAGTAGGACATATTCCAGGAGCTGTTTCAATGCCATATGAAGAAATTAATGACCGTATTAAAGAATTAAACAAAGATGATCTACACATTGTTTATTGCTACAATAACTACTGTCATTTAGGTGTAAGAGCAGCATATCTACTTGCTAAAAACACATTCTCAGTAATGGTACTCGAAGGCGGTTTCAAAACTTGGGCAGAAGATTTTAGATTTGCTGTTACAAAATAATAAATATGATAAATTTTAACAAACTAAAACCAGTTATTGCGCTAAATACAATAACTGGTTTATTCTTTTGAAAAGCTAACAAATGTAAAGAATTATTAAAATATATTCTATTTTACGCAATTTTATATCTCATTTATACTTTATATATATAAGAGAAAAATAAAAACGAAACACATAACACAAACCTTTCATACAACCTACACACTAACCTTCTACACATGAGGAATTAATTAAAAAAATTCCGAAACCTTTCTAAATAAGAAAGGTTTTTTTTTGTTTTTCTATTGAGTGAACATAATATTTGTGATAAAATAACTATATAAAAGAGGAGCTTTATTCTATGGGCTATAAAATATTAGCAAAACAAGAACTTTGTCCTAATCAATTCGAAATTTCCGTCGAAGCGCCCTTTGTTGTAAAAAACGCTAAGGCAGGACAATTTATTATCTTAAGAGTAGAAGAAAATGGAGAACGAGTTCCTCTTACAATTGCAGATGTTGATAAAGAAAAAGGAGTTCTAACACTAGTTTTTATGGCCGTCGGTTATTCAACTAAAAAGTTAGCCGGTTTGAATGTTGGAGATGAACTAGTAGATATAGTAGGTCCTTTGGGACAGCCTACACATATTGAAAAATATGGAACTGTTGTTTGTTTGGCAGGAGGTTATGGAGCAGCGCCTTGCTATCTTATTGCAAAAGCTTTTAAGAATGCCGGCAATAAAGTGTATATGATTATGGGTGCTAAGACTAAGAATTTAATATTCTGGCAAGATAAAATGAAAAACGCGTGTTCTGAACTTTTTATTACAACAGATGATGGTTCTCTTGGTGAAAAAGGATTTGTGACGCAGGTACTTGAGAAGCTTATTAATCGTGAAAAAATTGACTACACTATTGCTGTTGGTCCTATGCCTATGATGAAAGCCGTTGCGGATTTAACCAGAGATAAAAAAATATATACAGAAGCAAGTATGAATCCTATTATGGTTGATGGAACTGGAATGTGTGGTGCTTGTAGAGTAACTGTAGGTGGTAAGACAAAATTTGCCTGCGTTGACGGGCCAGATTTTAACGCTCACGAAATAGATTTCGATGAAATCATAAATCGTACTAAAATTTATAAAGATCAAGAACGAAAACGTAGTGAAAACTGTAATTTATTAAAAATGGCAAAATAAGATAATATAGGAGATAATTAATGGCACCTCGTGAACAAGAAAAAGCAATACCTTTATGTCCGCTAATGAGCGTGGGTTCTCAAGTTGAAATAGTTTGTATGCAAGAAAATTGCGCTTGGTATCTAAAAAATTATAAAATATGTTCTGTTTATATGATGGCTCATAACTCTATGCTTGACGTTCAAGCGAAACAGGCGGCAAGGGCAAAAGCAAAATCTGAAAATGCTTAAACAAAATTTTTAAAGCCGGATTGAACCGGCTTATTTTATTTGGAGATATTATATGAAAAATACAGTTGTTATTGGAGCCCAGTGGGGCGATGAGGGTAAAGCTAAAATTACAGATTTACTCGCATCACAGGCTGACCTAATTATCAGGTATCAAGGAGGGTGTAATGCTGGGCATACCGTTGTCACAGAGGGTAAAACTTACAAATTTCATCTTATCCCTTCTGGTATATTATATGATAAAACAGTTTGCTTTATTGGAGCAGGAACCGTTATTCATCCGGAGTCTTTCGAAAGAGAATTAAATGAGCTCAAAGCAGAGGGAGTCAATTTCAAGAACCTTAAAATTTCTCCTCTTGCAACAATTACAATGCCGTATCACATTGAAATCGATGGATATAGTGAATCTCACGCTGGAAAAGGCAAAATTGGTACTACCAAAAAAGGGATAGGTCCTACTTACACTGACAAAGCTGCAAGAATCGGATTTAAAATTCAAGATTTATATTCATTCGAAGCTTTAAACGAAAAAATTGACATGATTTTACCGTTAAAAAATAAAATGCTAAAAAATGTTTATGGACTTGAAGAATATACAAAAGATTGCATAATTTCACTATGTGAAAAGTACGCAGAGCTTTTTAGACCTTATGTGTGTTTTGAATGGCAAGACTTACTAAACAGATACAAGGACAGAAAAATACTGTTTGAAGGTGCTCAAGGAGTTATGCTTGATATAGATTATGGAACTTATCCTTTTGTAACAAGTTCTAATCCAATTAGCGGTGGTGCTGCCACAGGAAGCGGATATGGACCAACTATGATAGAAGAAGTCGTTGGCGTATCAAAAGCCTATGTTACAAGAGTTGGCGAAGGTCCTTTTGTAACTGAGCTTACTGATGAGACAGGGACAAAAATCCAAGAAATTGGTCATGAATTTGGAGTAACAACAGGACGTCCGAGAAGATGTGGTTGGTTTGATTCTGTAATTATGAAGTACGCTGTTTTAGTAGGTGGGATTACAAATGTCGCCCTAACAAAAATTGATGTTTTTGACACATTCGACGAAATTAAAATTTGCACAGCATACAAAGACTGTAGAAATGATAAAGTCTACACAACTTATCCGACGGATGTGTTTATTCACAAATACCTTGAACCAATTTATGAAACAATGCCAGGCTGGAAAACTTCTATAAGCAATATAAAAAATTATGAAGATTTGCCGGAAAATGCAAAAAAATACATTGAAAAAATTGAAGATTTAATAGGATCTCCCATAGGAATTATAAGTGTGGGACCTGATAGAGAACAAACTATTATAAGATAGAAAAGAGCCTGAAATTCAGGCTCTTTTTTTATTAATATTGTTCATATTGTTCTATAATTTTTCCGGATTTCTCAATGGTATCAACCTGTCTAAGTCAGAGTTAACGCTAAAATAGAATCTTGCAGTATTTTCATTATAATCTCTACCCAGAGGGAATCCAACACCAATTTGAGCTGTCAGCCAATCAGTAAAGTTGATATATGTGCCAAAACCTACAGAATGCAAGAAAGATTGCGGATAATTATAAATATTACCGTTTTCTCCTAACCAACCCCAATCATAGAACACTGCTAACTTTAATCTTTCATCTATTTTCGGAAGAACTCTGTCTAAAAATGGCACAGGGAACCTGTATTCAACAGTACCTGTAACACCATAGTCACCAATTAATTCAGCAGGTTGATACCCTCTTAATGTGTAAGGCCCACCCATTTGCATTTGTTCTGCGGCAAATAACTTATTAGGAGAATACTGTCCTCCAACCCTCACAATACCTAAACCACGTCCAAACAATCTCTGAACACGAGTTGCACCTGCCGTAACTTTAAAGAATGTTGTATCTTGTATAGCACCGTGACCATCACCGCCCATACCAAAATCAACTCCTAAGTTACCAATCCAACGACCGTAATTATCATCAGTCATACCATATAAACCTGAACGCCATACATTCAAATTATAATTAGATAATCTTAACGGATTTCCTGAAATATACGCTGAAGTATTCGCATTTACATAGTCATATCCGGTATAAAATATCAAATCCGACTTCGCTGTTTGAATAAGTGGTTGAGTTAATTTAAAGAAATAGCTTTGAGCGTTACCTTTTACATTAAGGTTCTTATAAGGCCCGCCTAATCTTACGTGAGAATCAGAAAAATCAAAAGACAATCTTGTTCCGTATGATGATACAGGAAGTGAATAACCTGCCATCCAACCTGTAGCACCTGATGATAAAATAGTACCACCATAAATTTTATCGCCTAAACCGGTAAGGTTATCCATACCAACCAAGAACGAAACTCTTTGAGCACCTGTATATGAACGACCGTAGTCATCATAAGAGAAATTCAAATTTACAGGGAATCTGTCACGAACATTTAAAGTTATAGCAGTATTTTCATCGCCTTCTTGCTGTCTTTCTACTTCAGTTTGAACCTGAACATAATCTTCTCTGTTAATCTCTTTCATGGCTCTTTGAAGGTTTTTAGCATTGAATACATCGCCCTCTCTAAGCCCTGCTTTACCCATTATAATATGACGAAGATACCATTCTCTGGTCCATTTTTCGCCTTCGATATTTAATTCGCCGACTTTACTTTCTACAATTTTAATCGTCGCAACACCATCAACAATTCTCTGCGGAGGAACAGTTGCATAAGATGTTAAATACCCTTTTGCTCTATAATAATTTGTAACTTTTTGACAAACTTCCAAAAGCTCATCAAAGAAAATATCCTCACCAAGAACTTCCAATCCTAATTTTTCAAGTTCTTCTGTAGAAATTTTTGTATTACCTTCAAAATTTATTTTCTGTAAAAGGAAGTGAGGATTATACAAGACACCTTCTCTTGCCATATTTTCCTCTATTGTTGCATCATAAATTTGCTCATCCTTAGATACATCGTCAAAAGATTGAATATAACTTTTATCTACCTCATAATGATTAATATTTTGCAATTCGGTTTTATTAAAGGCTCCGGGATTATATCCACCAAGCTCTGATTGAACTTGAGCCGGCAAAACGGTTCCTGCCATTGGATCTGCCATTACCTGATTTACAGACATAAAACACAATACCGCGAGCAAATAGCTAAAATGTTTTTTTATATTTTTTCCGTATTCCTAATTTTATTATTGGGTTGTAATACTATTGTACCACTGACATTATATGTTAATTAAAAACCCAAAACAAATTTTATTGCCAGTTTGTTACAAAATATTAACTCAATATAATATATTTTAACTTATTCGTAAATTTTTGTAAAGATATCTACGGATAACAGTTAAAAATCAACTATATGGTGGAATTGATTTAGTATAGCCTAGCTAACAGATTAGGAGTGATTAATTGATATCGTCGATTAGCAATATAAACTCAAATTCTGATCCGGAGTATCAACGAATACTTCAGGAACTTATGCGCTTCGGAATTGCACCCAGTGGTAATAAAAGTATTGACAAAGGTAAATTAGAGCAAGCAAAAGCTGAACTAGTACAAAAAATACAAACACGTCAAAAGGAAGAACAAAAACAAGAACTTCAAGTCCAGCCAATTGAAGGAATAGAAGCTACCCAAGACAGCAAAAGAGCTCAGCTTGAAGAATCCAGAGTTGGAGCTATGACATTATCAGAGCTTAACAAGTTTTATTTTGGACTATAAGCTGCACTTTAGCTTTCTTATTAATTTTTTTTGGATATAAACTCCAAAACACCATTTATAAATGTCAGCGGATGGACAGGACATCCCGGAATATACAAATCAATCGGATATTTTTCCAAAAATTCTCTATTCAATTTTGATGAATTTTGGAAAACACCGCCTGAAATTGCACAAGCACCCGCTAAAATAACAATTTTAGGATCAGGAGTAGATTTATAACAATCCTCAAGCGCATAAGCCATATTTTCAGAAATTGGACCTGTTATAACTAAGCCGTCTGCGTGGCGTGGAGAAGCTACAAAATCAATTCCGAATCTTCCCATATCGAAATTACAGTTAGAGCAAGCATTCAATTCCATCTCGCAACCATTACAACCTGCTGCAGAAACTTGTCTTAGTTTTAATGATTTAGAAAAAACTCTTCTAATTTCTTTTCTAGCCTCAATTGCTACCTTCTCAAATTCATCAGGAGTCATATCTTCTCTGATTACTAGTTTTTCACGTGAAGTTGAAGAAAGTTTATAATAATTACTGAATTGAATTGATTTACACTTACAATTGCCACAAAGAGTACATTTGCCTAGATCTATAGATAAAGGATTTGCTTTTAGAGCACCTGTAGGACAAACACTTTCATCAATATCGCCACATTGCTTTAGAATAGGAAATCCACGGAATTGGCTTCTCATCGGAGCATTTGGGATATCCGGAATAAATTGATTTCCTTGAAAATATTTTAATTTTATTGTATCAAACATTTTTTACCTCATTAAATTTTTATTTTGCAACTTTATAGAAAGAGTTCAATCTACTCCTCTACAAATCATTTCCGCAATAAGAAAGATTAAAGCTCTTGTTACACAATGGAAAATCTGAAACACCATTGTTTCTAACAGCCATTGCAAGCATATACCAGTTATTAAAAGACGGATCTTTAATCTTATATCTTAAAATTTCACCATAAGCACCTGTAATTGCAGTATGAACAACTTCACCCCGCCAACCTTCTACAATTGAAACAACAAGTGAATTATTTGCTAATTCTCTATTTGGTCTAACCATAATAGTATCCACGACATAATCTTTTAAATTTAGAAGTAACTTCTTAATAATTTGTATTGATTGTTTTATTTCTTTATACCTCAACAAAAATCTTGACTGAACATCACCGGCAGCCTTAAATGGTTTTTGAACATCAAGTGAAGTATACCACTTATCATTAAAATCAAACCTCGAATCCAAATCAACTCCGGAAGACCGTGCTGCCATACCAACAGCACCTAAAGATTTAGCAGTTTCTTTACTAACAACGCCGGTTCTTTCCATCCTTGAAATACAAGAAGGAGTATTCAACATAACTTTTGTAGTTCTATCAACCGTCTTCTCTATATCGTTAAGCATATCAACTATTTTGTCAGCTGTTTTATCGTCAATATCAAAGTTAACACCTCCGACATTGATTAACCCCCTTCCAAACCTGCTTCCTGAAATCTCTAACATTGTATTTATAACAAGTGTTCTTGTAATACCGAAGATAGAAGCACCCATAAGATATGCCATATCTCCTGCAATTGCACCCATATCTCCAATATGTATAGCAACTCTCTCCATTTCTAAAGCAATACGTCTTATTATTTCGGCTTTAGACGTAATTTTAGTATTTGACAATTCTTCCATAGCCTGAGAATAAGCCATATTATATGCTATAACGGAATCCCCGCAAACTGATTCAGCCAATCTGTTATTATAATTTTTACTCTTTACGAATAATTCTTCAACACCTCTATGTTGATATCCTAGCATTATCTCTAAATCATAAACCTTTTCACCATGGCACATAAATCTGAAATGTCCAGGTTCAATAACACCAGCGTGTATCGGTCCTACTGCTACCTGATGCACCTCATCACCACTCATTTCAAAAAACGGATACTTGTCCTGATTTTGACGAACAGGTTTTAACCAAGGATGATTTAACGGTTCAATACCAAATTCCTCGTAAAACTCTCTTTCAAATTTATGGAATGCAGGCATATCTTGCGTAAAAGATTGATACGATTTTACATTCGGCGGAAACAAAGTTGATGTAATATATAATTTACCAACTCTATCATCAGCCATAATCACATATAATCTTACATTCTCAAACTCTTGCTTCCCCAAGAAACCTACAACCCTCATCTTCATCTGCTCGATATCAGACTTGATTTCTTCAACAGATATTGTAGGAACATCTGCTGCATTTACTCTTTTATTGTTTTCAGTTATTACCCAATTCATAAAATAAAACCTTCTCTATTCATTAATACTCTATAAACCTCTTACCGCATCCAAAAGCGAAGCAGCACAGCTTATTGGCATATAAATACCTATAACAAATGCTAAAACTAACATTACAATTTGTGGAACATACATTGTCCAACTAAATTTATCTTTATTAACGTTTTGACAATCTTCTTCTTTACAAGATGAAAATGACATATTGATTACAGCCTTTCCTAAACCATAAAGAACAATTGTCAAAAGCAATAAGAATAACGCACATAAAATATTATGCTGTTTTACTATCATTGTTTTTACAATTAAAAATTCGCTGATAAATAATACAGACGGAGGAAATGCTGCTATACCCAAAAAAGAAACAACCCATAGCCATCCGGTTTTTCTATCGTTTTTTAAAAGTCCTTTAACAAGCTTAATTTTTTTAGTAGCATATCTTTCAAGAATATTCCCCGACGTTAAGAAGAATGATGCCTTTATCAAAGAATGTCCAATCATATGTATAAGAGCAGCCAGAGCACCAACACCACCAAGTGCAGTACCAATTGCCAAAATACCCATATTTTCTATTGAAGAATAAGCTAGCATTCTTTTGTAATTATTAATATGATAAACAAAAACAGCAGCTACAAATAATGAAATAAAGCCCATTGTCAAAAGCATAATTCTTGCGTAACTGTCACAACCTGATAAAACCATAATCTTGAACACATTTAAAATCATTAAGAATGCTGAATTTAAAAGTGTAGCAGACAAAAGTGCAGATATCGGAGAAGGAGCTTCAGCGTGAGCATCCGGAAGCCAAAAATGAACCGGAGCCAAACCCATTTTTGTTCCTATACCAAATAGTATAAATACAAACGACAACTTTAACCACAAATGATTAAAGCTTTGAGCGTTTGCAAACAAATCTTTATAAAATAACGTATTCACATCTCCTGTTGCAACCGTTAATAGGATAATTCCAACAAAAGCAAGAGCAATACCAATTGAACAAATGAAAACATATTTCCAAGCAGCTTCAATTGAATGCTTAGTCTTATGAAAATAAATTAAATAAGCACTTGCTAAAGTAGTACCTTCTATAAATACCCAAGTTAAACCTAAATTAGAGCTTAAAATAGCACCTGTCATTGAAAATACGAAAAATAAAACCATATAAGTATAATGTCTTAATTTCCTTGTTAAAGATTTTTCTATTTTCAAATAACCCACGTTGTAAATTGCAACAGCAAGAAACACTACAGACATAATCATTAAGAAAATCTTGTTAGTGCTATCTACTGCAAAAAATCTGCAAGGTTTTATCATCGGCAAAAAGTTATAATCAAAACAAATAGCTAATGATACAAGAAAATGTATAATTGCGTATGAACATATAAGTAAATTATTCAAAAATTTACGTTTAAAGATGAATAATATTAAACACGCAACAAGCGGAAATAATAAAATTAAATTAATCATTGTATTCGTAATCCCTCAAATCTGATAACTGTGAAACTTCCAAATCGTCAAACTCATTACTGATTTCTTTAACCAACATACCAAGAATGAATACAGCAATGAATATATCAAGTAAAACACCAAGGTTTACTATAATTGGCATTTCTTTAGCAACAGAAAGAGAAAGCAAAAATATACCGTTTTCCATTGTTATAAATCCAATTACATTTGATAAAACTTTGTGTTTAATAGTAATTAACCATAAACTTGTAATGATTATTGCACTAGAAACACCGAAATACATCGGAGAAACAAGTTTAAATGCAGGAATATCGATATTTGCAATCAAAAATCCCACAAATAATATTACACTTGATATGACCAAACAATAAAAATGCGGAATATTTGCATCGGTATCTCTATGAGCATTCGTTCTTCTTACAACCTTTTTTAGAAATAAAGGAATAACAAAAGCTTTTACAATAAGAGTCTCAACAATTACAAACAAAAACCCGATAATATGAGACATGTTTGCAATTATTGAATCCAACCCTGAGATCATTGTCCAATTAAACCAAGGTTCCTTAGCGAACCCTGAAAGACATACCAAAAACAACAACCAACCTTGAATAACCAACATATTAACGTGAGCAACCAAACGACTGGTTGATGCTATGTATATCATTGATAAACCCAACAAAATTATAAAAATATTTTCCATAACAGTTTCTTTCTTGTTTACCTCTTACTCTCTAACAAATATAAGTAATAATTTAGCCACCATAAATCCTATAAGTAACCAAAGCCAAAATAATTAACGCCGTAATCGACATAAGAAATATAAATTCGAAAACATGCGTCATTCTGAATCTTGCCATGGAAGACTCAACCGTACCTATGATTACTGATAAAATAAATATTATAGCCAAGAAAGCTAATGTAGAACCTAATAACCCCCAAGACAAAGGAATTATAAGATTAGCAATCAAAGCTTCAAATATAAACATCTTAATAGCTGCTGTCCAAGTTATTAAACCCAAATCAATACCGGAATTATCTAAAATCATAACTTCATGTATCATAGTTAATTCCAAGTGAGTAGTAGGATCGTCAACAGGAACCCTACAACCCTCAATTAATAACATTATAAACAAAGTAACCACTGCCAAGGCTATAATTATATATCCATAACCACCTGCATTTTGCAGAATAAGTTTGAAACTTCCAAAACTATAATTTTGTGTCAAGGCTGCAATAGAAGCTAGTGCAATGAAGAATGCCGGCTCAACAATAGTTGAAAAACAAGCTTCTCTAGAAGCACCCATACCTTCGAAACTGCTTCCTGTATCAAGAGCTGAAATCAAAGAGAAAAACTTTCCCAAACCTAAAACATAAGAAAATATAACAAATGCAAAAGGAATATTTATAACCGCAAATCCTGTTGCAAGTGGCGCAAACATTGCTGCAAAAACAGTCGCACCCAAGCCTATAATCGGAGCATATTTAAATACCCAAGAAGTAGTTTCACTAATTACAGCACCTTTTTTCATAAGTCGTAAAAAATCCCACAAAGGCTGCCAAATACTTACACCCTTTCTTCCTGCCCAAAAAGCCTTTGTCTTTTTGATAACACCTATCATTAAAAACGGTACTACCAAAAGTATTAATATATTTATTATACTTAAGCCAATCATCACTTTTTAACCCCCAAAGTATACCATACCAACTATTGCCAATATTAAAAATACCAATCCAAACAAAATGTATTGTTGAATATTACCATTCTGAATTCTTTCAAACTTGGTAAGAAATTTTTCATCCCAGTTGATAAGAGGTTTTACTATATAAGCTTCTTCAATATCTTGAATTTCTTGTTCATAATAAGCCTCTTTAGGGAATAGCTCTTTAGGTTTTTTAATATGAGAAACTCTCTTAAATAAAGGTTTCAAAGTAGATATAAACAGATTTGCGTAAGAAGATGCTGTATATTGCATATGATCATTTGCTCTATTATATCCACATCCCCAAGTACTATGTACAGAATCTTTTTTCCCAAGCCCTATAACTTTTCTTATAATAAGCAAAGCGATAACAAAAACGAAGAAAATAAAGAAATAATAACTTAACTCACCCGTTATATTGAATAACTTTTCAAGAGGTAGCATTGCTGCCGGATTTTGAATAAACAGTGAGACTGGCATAATAACCAAAATTATAAAGTACTGAGGAAACATACCCACAAAGAAAGCTAAAAAAGCAAGAATTGTCATCGGACAAATCATAACCCTGGGAACTTCTGACACTTCATCAATATTAATCCCTCTGGAATTACCTAAAAACATAATTCCAGAAGCTTTAGTAAAGCACAGCATAGCCATTGTACCAACCATACCCAAAGCCGCAATTGCAAGTACAAGAATGATAAATAAATTCATACTTGAAGCCGGAATTCCAGTAATCATTCCGGCATATATTAAAAATTCACTGATAAAACCGTTAAATGGAGGAATTCCACATATAGCAACTGAACCTACAATAAATAATAAAGCTGTATAAGGCATTTTCTTAATTAAACCGCCCATTAGTTCAATATTTCTTGTATGAGTCTTTAAGTAAGTACTGCCTGCTGCAAAGAATAATAATTCTTTAAATATAGAGTGGTTAAGCACATGCAAAATACCACCGGCAAACCCTAAAACTGCTAAATACTGATTATTATAAGCAAGACCCAGCATACCAACGCCTATCCCGATACCTATAACTGCAATATTTTCTATACTTGAATAAGCAAGCAATCTCTTTATATCTTGTTGTGTTATAGCATACAAAACTCCATATAAAGCTGAAACAACAGCTATAGTCAATACTATGTATGAAATAAGCTTAGACGGTGTCCCAATAAACAACAAAAATCTTAAAATTCCATAAATACCCGTCTTAATCATCACCCCAGACATAATACCTGATACGTGGCTTGGAGCAGCAGGGTGTGCATCCGGAAGCCAATTATGGAAAGGAACAAAACCAGCTTTTATTCCAAAACCTACAAATGCAAGCAAAAATACTAAATCTGCAAAAACGCTTCCAGGCTTAACAGAAGCGACAAAGTCAACAAATCTGAGACTACCACAATGAGAGTCCAAAAGAACAAATGCTAACATTATAAATATCATTGATAAATGCATATAAACAAGATACTTAATGCCAGCATTCAAAACTTCCTTCTTTTCCCCCTCAAATATAACAAGGAAGAAAGATGACAATGACATTATCTCCCATACAATCAGGAAGAACATAGCACTTTGTACCGTCACTACCATAATCATTGATGCAATAAGCATCATTAGAAAGAAACAATGAGATGAAATATTCATCCCTTTTCCTAAATAAGGTTTCATATACCCGTTAGCGTACAAAACCCCAAGAAAACTCATAATAGAAATAACCGTGAGGAAAAATGCTGATAATGCATCAATTTTAAAATCAACATATCCAACCATTGGTGACATATAAATTGCCTGTCCCAATTCCGCTCCAGTAAAAATTACTGCAAGAGCAGGAAGCAAAATTAGCCCTGTAGATAAAAGTGAAGAAATTGTACAAACTTTCAATTTCCATTTTTCGCTCACTACTATCGAAAGCAAAGCTCCTAAAAACAGCATTCCTAATGATAAAAAATAAATTCCCATAACTATTTACATTCCCAAAACTATATTACTAATTTTTCCAAACACCGTTATATTGCTAACAAAAAAAAATTGCAAGAGTTTTTTGAACATAAAAAATCTTAACTTAAATTTAATCTCTTTATCCCTTTACGTGTAAAATTCGTTGTAATATAATATTAACAAAGTAGAGGTAAAGAGAAAGTATGAAAGAACAAAGAGTTGCCGTTATCGGATATGGAATGTGGGGACGCAATATCGTCCGTAATTTTTATAATTTAAATGTTTTGGATACTGTTTGTGATTTAGATGATGAATCATTAAAAGCTGTTAAAGAACAGTTTCCGGGAGTTAATGTTACAAAGGATTTTAACGAAGTAATTAACAATCCTGAAATTACCGGCGTTGCGGTAGTTACTCCTAGCCACACCCACTTCAAGATAGTTAAAGCTATGCTTGAAGCCGGAAAAAATGTTTATGTAGAAAAACCTATTTCTACAGTAGCAGAAGAAGCTAAGGTTCTTACCGAACTTGCAGAATCTAAGAATTTAGTTTTAATGGTAGATCACTTGCTTTTATATCACCCTGCAGTTAATAGACTTAAAATGCTTATTGAAGAAGGGGTTCTCGGAGATTTAGTTTACGCTCAAAGCGACAGGCTAAATGTTAATTATCATAAAAATGACAGAAGCGTTATGTGGGATTTAGCTCCGCACGATGTATCAATGATTGCTTATGTTACAGGCAAAAATCCTGTTAAAATAATTTCAGCTATCGGATGCTCTTCTGAAAAGAATAATATTATGGATATTACTCATTTAGGAATCGAGTTTGAAGATGGTTTAGTTGCACATATTTCAGACAGCTGGATTACTCCGCAAAAACACGTTATGCTTCTTGTAAGAGGTACTAAGGCTACTGCTATTTTTGATGATACGGCACCTACCGATAAGCTAAAAGTTTATGACAACTTTAAGCCTGCCAATACTCAAAATTATGCACTTGATTATCTTGAAATAGAACCGCTTAAACTTGCTTGCCAGCACTTTGTAAATTGCTGCGCTTCAGGTCAAAAAGCTCGTTCAGATGGTGCTAACGGATATGAAGTTGTTAGTATACTTGAAGAAGCTGAAAAAATTATGTTGGGTTCCAAACTTGATGAACTTAACAAAAAAGATTTCGCGCTTTCCAGAATGAAAGTATAATTTCGGATAAATGGACAAATCTTGTAAGCTTTTTGGAAGGAGACAAAAAAGTTACAGGATATGTGGTATGAAAAGTCTCCAATAGGTTTAGCGATGGCCAATTTTATATCAATATTCAGAATTTTTGTAATGTTTTTTGCAGTATATCTGATATACACTTGTCAAGGCAATACTGCTGCTTATTTTGGGGCATTAGTACTTACAATAATAGCTTTCGCTCTTGACGGAGTTGACGGATACGTTGCTAGAAAATTCCATGAAGAATCTAAATTTGGTGCACTTTTAGACATTATGGGAGATAGAATTGTAGAGAATACTTACTGGATTTTGTTCGCAGTAATGGGCTGGCTTAATATTCTATTTCCTCTTATTGCAATCACAAGAGGTTTTATCACTGATACAATAAGAAGTGCCGCTATGGAACACGGACTTACTCCTTTTGGTATGCAAGTTAATCCTGTTTGCAAATTTATTACAGGATCTAAAGTTATGAGAATAAGCTATGCTGTAGCAAAAGTTTTAGCTTTCATTCTGATTATTGCAGCAAAAATACCAGTCTGTCCTAATAGAGAAATCATTTGGAATATAGGTTTCTGGGCGGCTGTTTTTGCTATTGTATTCTGCGTTGTAAGAGGAATTCCTGTTGTATTGGAAGCTAAATATTTATTCAAAAAGGATGAAAACTAAACAATATGAGTAAGATTAATATTGTTTTGTATGAGCCTGAAATTCCGCAAAATACGGGAAATATAGCGAGATTATGTGTTTGTACCGGAGCTTCTTTATATCTTGTAGGCAAGCTCGGATTTGCTCTGACTGATAAATACACAAAACGCGCAGGAATGGATTATTGGCAAAATGTCGATTTACACAGAATTAACGCTATGGACGAATTGTTTGAGCTTTTTCCTGATGGTAAATTCTATTACCTGACTACAAAATCAAAGAAAAAATATACAGACGTAAAATTTGAGGACGAGGTATTTTTGGTTTTCGGGCCGGAATCAAGAGGACTTCCGCGAGAATATGTTACAAGGGATAGTGCAATAACTATCCCGATGGTAGAAGGACAAAGAAGCCTAAATTTATCAAACTCGGTTGCTATTGTTACCTACGAAGTTATTAGACAATTCGGCAAGATAGGATAGGAGGGATAAAATGATAAGTATAGACAATCTTATAGATGCTTCTAAAACTTTAAAAACCTGTTATCAAGATTATGCAGCCAATCAAAATTCACCTTTTATAGAATATATAGCAGATTCTTGCGTGAAACGCTTTGAATACACTTTAGAAACTGCTTGGAAACTTGCAAAAAGAATTTTCATCCAGAAATATGCAAAAACTGAGCAAGAATTAACACTGAATAATATCTTTCGTTATATGCAAAGTTACGGTTGGACTCAAAACTGGGAAAATTGGAAAAATTATTATACAAAGAGAAATAACGTTGCTCACGAATATAATTTGGCAAAGTCACGCGTACTTTTAGAAATCATTCCCGATTTCATAAAAGATGTTGACTATTTTATAAACAAACTTAGTGAGGATGAAAATGCCAATTAAGGGTGTGAGTGAGAAAGAAGAGCAAATTATAAAAGAAATTCTCTCTGCATACAAGAAATATAATTTTTACTACTATGGTTCACGTGTGAAGGGTAATTTCAGAGGAGCATCAGACTTAGATATTTATATAAAATCATCAAATAACATTGATTTGAATGACATAGAAGATATGAAAAAAGAGTTTGACGAGAGTTTACTTCCCTATGTTGTAAATCTGACGTATGATGTAGACGATAAGTTTTATAAAATGATAGAAAAAGATTTCGTAAATGTATTTGAATAAGTTTATAAAAAGCAGGTTTTTATGCAAGAATACAAAATGCCAACAAGAAAACAAAATTCTAATAAAGGAACTTTTGGAAAAGTTCTTAATTTTTCAGGCTCAAAGAATTACATCGGAGCAGCTTATTTATCGACTGTATCAGTTCTTAAAACAGGTGGTGGATTTGCCGCTCTTGCAACAGAAAAAGATATTATAAAATCTGTTTCTACACTACTTCCGGAAGCCGTTTATTTATCCAGAAAAGAAGGATTAAAAGATATTAAAAACTTTTCTGTAATCTTAATCGGCTGCGGTTTGGGATTAGAAAGAAAGTCTGTTAACTTGTTCAAAAAAGTCATAAAATCAATTTCTAACTATAATACCCCAACAATTATTGATGCTGACGGTTTAAATATTTTGAGCAAAAATAATTTAAAACTACCTAAAAATACAATAATTACCCCGCATCCGCTTGAAGCAGCAAGGCTTTTGGGTGTAAATTTGGAAGAAATTTTATCAGACTTGGAAGGTTCTGCAAAAAAACTTGCACACGAATATAATTGCGTAACCGTTCTTAAAACTCACAGAACAATTATTACAGACGGAAACGAGCTATTTATAAACCAACACGGCAACTCTGCTCTAGCAAAAGCAGGTTCTGGAGATGTACTTACAGGAATTATCGCAGGAATTCTCGCTCAAGGTAGAGAATTAAGTTTATTTGAAGCGGCAAAACTTGGGGTTTATTTACATTCAAGAACAGGCGAAATTGCCTCAGAAGAGCTAACAGAATACTCCGTCCTAGCCTCTGAACTGCCAAAATACCTACACTTGGCTATCAAAGAACTTATAACAGATTAATTATTAAATCTCTAGGAAAATCTTTGGTTTAACATCTAAAGCTTTTGCAATCAAAATCAGTGTTTTTGTAGGAATATTAGTTTCTCCTCTTTCAATCATACCTACATAATTTCGACTGACACCGATTGTTTCTGCAAGCTTTTCCTGCGAAATCTTTTTTAATTTTCGTGCAAATTTTATATTATTACCAATTTTTC
>CALUVP010000085.1 GCA_944324215.1 Candidatus Gastranaerophilales bacterium
ACATAGAGTCTTTTTAACATTTTAACCATGTAAAGGTAAGCAAAGGATGCTAAAGATATGAACAGTCATGTAAAAAATCCCCCATGGGGTGTTTAAAAATTACTGTTATGAAAGAGGGATTTTTTTAGAGATGTCAACTATTTTTATTGCTGGTGTGTATGGAACAGGAAAGAGTACAGTATGTTCAGCTTTGTCAAAAGAACTTTGTATTCCCGCCTTTTCTGCGGGCGATTTAATTAGTTCAATTAACGGCGAACAATATGGCGCGAACAAAACAGTCTCGGATAAGAACAACAATCAAGTGTTGTTATCCAAACGTGTTCATCAACTTTCTAAAGAATATGGCAACATTATTCTTGCTGGGCATTTTTGCATTTTTAATACTAACAATGAGGTTGATATTCTCCCAGAATCGGTTTATCCTACCCTTAATATTTCACAAATCATCCTATTGGAAAGCGATGTTCAAAAAATTGTTTCCAATCTTCGCAATCGTGATGGAAGGATTTATTCCGAAAAAAGCGTTTCTATATTAGTAAAAAAAGAACACGAGCAAAGCAAACGTATTGCTAAACGGTTAAACTGTCCGTTGAGTATTTATCAAATGACATTTACAGATTAGGATGTAAAGCAAATTGCCGCACTGATTAATCAAGGAGAATAGGTATGCGAGTTCTGTTGGACACTAATATTATTATTTATCGAGAGAACAAAAAAATGACCAATTACAGCATTGGGCACCTTTTTCGTTGGCTAGATAAACTGAAATATGATAAACTTATACATCCTCTAAGCAAGAAGGAAATCGCGGAGTATAAGTATGCAGATCCAGCAGAGGCTATGACACTTAAACTTGATGCCTATCAGGAGTTAAAAACCCAGGCTCCTATGGCGGAGTCGGTAGCCAGTCTTGCTGCTCAAATGGATAAAAATGAAAATGATCATATAGATACTGTTTTGCTCAATGAAGTTTATCAGGGGCGCGTTGATTTACTTATCACTGAAGATAAACGACTTCGACGGAAAGCTGAATTCTTAGGGCTTGGACATAAAGTCCTTTCTATTAATGCCTTTCTTACGATAGTGACAAACGAAAATCCAACTCTAATTGAATATAAGGCTCTTGCGGTACAAAAAGTTCCTATCGGTTCCCTCGATGTAAATAACGAATTTTTTGATAGTCTGCGCAATGCGTATGGAAACTTCGATGCATGGTTTAATAGAAAATGCGATGAAGAAGCTTATATCTGCCGAGATGATAGAGGCCATTTACTTGGATTTCTATACTTGAAAACTGAAAATTCAGATGAAAATTATTCTGATATATTGCCTCTCTTTCCGCCCAAAAAACGTTTGAAGATCGGAACATTCAAAGTTGATGCAACTGGTTTTCGACTTGGTGAGAGGTTTATCAAAATAATTTTAGATAACGCGATTGAACAAAGGGTTGATGAGGTATACGTAACTCTGTTTGAAAATCGCCCAGAGTTAGAAACGCTTGTTGCTCTGCTTTCGCGGTGGGGGTTCGAACATTACGGCGTAAAGAAAAGTACAGGTGAGAAAGTTTTAACTAAACAAATGAAACAGTATTTCCCCGATTTGTCTCCTCGAGAAAACTTTCCCAACTTAAAATATGATGTGCAGAAATTTATAATGCCGATTCGTCCACAATACCATACATCACTATTGCCTGATTCTATTTTGCGTAACGAAAATGAAAATGATTTTTTGGCTAAAACACCTTATCGTTACGCTTTGCAAAAAGCATATATATCATTTGCGTTAGAAAGAAATATATATCCCGGGGATATTGTTATATTTTATAGGAATGGGGTTCCCGGTAACGCTGGACATACTGCAGTTTTGACCTCGGTAGCTGTTGTTGATGAGGCCATAAGCAACTTTAGCTCAAAGGAAGAATATATGAGTCACGTTCAAAATAGAAGCGTGTTTACGAATGATGAATTAGAGCAATTTTGGAAAAACCACGGTAGCAATCAAATTGTATTAAAATTCATTTTTGTAAAAAGTCTTGCAAAACGCCCTATATTGAATTTTCTATGGGATAATGATATAATTGCCTTTCCTAATGGGCCAAGGCCCTTTACACGAATAACAGACAATCAGTTTGAGATGATATTAACTGAAGCTCAAACCGATTTGAGTCGTTATTGGAGGTGATTTTTTGGAATCAATATTATTATCGATAAATCCAGAGTATGCGGAAAGGATACTTATCGGATCAAAAAAATATGAGTTTAGAAAAAAATTAGCCAATAAACCCGTAAATAAAATTTTAATATACTCAACTACTCCAATAATGAAAGTGGTCGGAGAAGTAGAAGTTGTAAAAACAATATCTTCTTCGCCATCTGCTCTTTGGGAACATACTAAAAAATTTGCAGGTATATCTCGAGACAAATTTCGAAAATATTTCAAAGGCTGCAAAGTTGCGTATGCCTACGAATTGGGAAAAGTTATACAATATAATCCGCCAAAGGAATTGAATGACTTTAATGTTGGTTTACCGCCTCAATCGTTTATCTATCTATCGGAAGAACAAATAAAAAACTGCCCTTAAAGATATGCAACAGTATTCACACAATCAATATTGTATTTATTCTCTAAATATAATTCGATTTACGTTACAAATGCTCCGCCATTAGGGAATAATACGAACTCTGAAAACGGGTTCGTATTATTTTTTGCCGTTGATTATTTCGGCATCATCGTTGAACGAAAATAAACGCTCCAAATTTTGCCGTTTCGTGGCGGCTATCG
>CALUVP010000086.1 GCA_944324215.1 Candidatus Gastranaerophilales bacterium
CGCAGGTTCTGATAAGACAGCAAAAAGAAAGTAGTCTGTACAGATTTTTGATTAAGAATTAATTAAAAAATATAAGGAAAATAAAAATGGAAGCTAAAGCAAGACAAACAAACATAAAAATGACAGCAAGAAAACTTCGTAGAGTGATCAACGAAGTAAGAGGTAAAGCTGTTACAGATGCTCTTGATATGTTACGTTTTATGCCGTATTTTGCAGCCAGAGTTGTAGAAAAGAACTTGAAGGCAGCTGCTGCAAATGCTTTTGAAAAAGGTGGTGTAAGAGCTGATGCTCTCAAAGTTTCTGAAATATATGCAGACGAGAGCGTAACATATAAAAGAGGTAAACCAAGAGCACAAGGTCGTATATACAGAAGACTCAAACGTACATCTCACCTCACAATAAAAGTTAGTGATGCAGTAAAATAGAGGAAATAAGGAAATGGGACAAAAAACACATCCAACCGGATTCAGAGTAGGTATAATCAGACCTTGGTCAAGTACTTGGTTTGCTAAGATAAAAGATTATGCTGAATTTGTAGCAGAAGATGCTAAAATTAGAAAATTTATAAAGAAAAAATTGTATGCAGCTGGTGTTGCAGATATTTTGATTGACAGAAAAGCTCAAAATACAACAATAACAGTAGTTACAGCAAAGCCTGGTATTGTAGTAGGCAGAGGCGGTCAAGGTATTGAAGAACTAAAAGCAGAAGTTTCAAAATATTTAAAGAAGCCGGTAATAATCAATGTTGTAGAAGTTGCAAGAATTGATTTGAATGCTTTATTACTAGCTGAATACGTAGCACAACAATTAGAAAAACGTGTGGCATTCAGAAGAGTAATGAAACAAGCAATGCAAAGAGCAATGAGAGCCGGCGCACAAGGTATCAAGGTTATGGTATCAGGTCGTTTAGGTGGTGCTGAAATTGCAAGAAGTGAATGGGCAAAAGAAGGAAGAATTCCTCTACAAACACTTCGTGCTGATGTTGATTACGGCTTTACTGAAGCAGATACAATCATGGGTAAGATTGGTGTTAAGGTATGGATATTCAAAGGAAACTTAATGCCTGGAGAAAAGGCTGATATGAACATCAAATCAAAAAGCTCAAAAGATTCCTCTGGTGAACGTTTTAACGGAAGACGCGGTAAACGTAAAGCTGTAGAAACAAAATAAGAAATAACAGGAGAAAAATATAATGTTAATGCCGAAAAAGACAAAATACCGCAAGATGATGAAAGGTAGAATGAAAGGTACCGAAACAAGAGGTACTGAGTTTGAATTTGGTCGTTATGCGCTAAAGGCTCTTGAACCTGGCTGGATTACAAGCCGTCAGATAGAAGCAGCAAGACGTGCAATGACTCGTGAAATCAAACGTGGCGGTAACGTTTGGATTAAGATATTCCCAGATAAACCAATTACAGCAAAACCTGCTGAAACTCGTATGGGTTCAGGAAAAGGTAATGTTGAGTACTGGGTATCAGTAGTAAAACCAAACAGAATTTTATTTGAACTTGATTATTTTGATAGAGCTGTTGCTATTAATGCTTTGGAATTAGCAGCACAAAAGCTTCCTATTAAAGTAAAAGTTATCGAAAAAGAATCTGTATAATTTAGATAAATTTAAGGAATAATAAAAATGAAATTAAGTGAAATGCGTGAAAAAACAGTTGAAGAATTAAACCAATTTGTTGAAGATTCTAAAAAACAATTACTTAATTTTAGAATACAAAAGTCAATGCATAAGTTGGAAAACACTGCGGAGATTTCAAAAACAAAACGTTTAATAGCTCAAGCAAAAACTGTAATTAAGGAAAAAGAGGTGTCAAATGCCTAAAAAAGAAAAACAAGGTGTAGTAATAAGTGACAAAATGGATAAGACAGTAGTCGTAAAAGTTGCTTCATACGATCCACACCCAAAATATAAAAAGATTATAGAATCAAATAAAAACTACAAAGCTCATGATGAAAAGAATGAATGTGGAGTTGGCGATATTGTAAGAATTATTGAGTCAAAACCTATTTCAGGAAGCAAGAGATGGGTTGTAGAATCTATCGTAGAAAAAGCTAAGTAGTTTGTAAAAAAATCTTTGCCGGGGTGAGTTTAACGCATAAAATTCATGGACAGGTAAGGAAAAGTAAAAAGGAAAAGAAAAATGATACAACAAGAAACAAGACTAGTAGTAGCAGATAATACAGGTGCTAAAGAATTATTAGTTATCCGTGTTATGGGAAGTTCCAATAAGAAATTTGCAGCTGTTGGTGATGTTGTTGTTGCAACTGTTAAGGATGCAACTCCTAATATGACAGTAAAAAAATCTGAAGTAGTAAAGGCAGTTATCGTAAGAACAAAACACGACATAAAACGTGCTGACGGTTCTGTAATCAGATTTGATGAAAATGCAGCTGTAATAATAAATAAAGACGGTAACCCACGTGGTACTCGTGTATTTGGACCTGTAGCAAGGGAATTGAGAGACAAAAACTTTATGAAGATTGTTTCTCTAGCACCAGAAGTTATTTAGCGAGTAAAGCGAAATAAATCCAAACTCAAATATAAACGGAGAAAAATAAAAATGACAGATAGTAAGAAAAAAAGCTTGCATGTAAAAACAGGTGATAGAGTTATCATTACAGCAGGCAAAGATAAAGGAAAAATTGGTAACATAAAGAAATCAATGCCATCAGATTCTCAAGTAGTTGTTGAAGGTGTTAATATGATTACCAAGGCTACAAAAGCTAATCCTGCATATGGAATACAAGGTGGATTAATTAAGAAGGAAGCTCCTATTGATTCATCAAATGTAATGATAATATGCCCTAGCTGTGAAAAGCCTACAAGAGTAAAGCATGCAGTTGTTGACGGTAAAAAAGTCCGTGTATGCAAAAAATGTGGCGAACAATTAGACGTATAGTAATAGCTTAAAATATACGCGGGGTAAGTAATTTATTGAATTATGTTTCCCCTACCGTATGAAAAGAAAGAAACAAAAAATGACTAGAACTAAAAGCTTAAGATCAAAATACAATGAAGAAGTAAAAGCTGCACTAAAGGAAAAATTCGGTTATAAAAATGACATGATGATTCCTAGATTACATAAAATTGTGTTAAATATGGGTGTAGGTGAAGCTTCTCACAACTCTAAAATAGCTGATGCTATTCAAGCACAATTAACGAAGATTGCTGGTCAAAAAGCAGTTGTAACAAAGGCGAAAAAATCAATCGCATCTTATAAGTTAAGAGAAGGTATGCCTGTTGGTGCTATGGTTACGTTGCGTGGTGAAAGAATGTATGATTTTCTTCAAAAGTTAATCTGCGTTGTACTTCCTCGTATTCGTGACTTTAGAGGTATTTCTGCTAAGAGTTTCGATGGCAGAGGTAACTATACTCTTGGCTTAAAGGAACAAGCTTTATTCCCTGAAATTACTTATGAAGAAGTTGATTTGGTAAAGGGTATGAATGTATCAGTTATCACAACTGCTCATACTGATGACGAAGCAAGAGAATTGTTAAGATTATTAGGAATGCCTTTCAAAGGTGTGAATAAATAGCGGTATAAAGATACCAAAATGAATTAGCACAGATGGATTTTTTAATCCCGATTGTGTTAGGATGTAATTAGAATCAATTTGTAATAAAGGAGAAAATCATGGCTAAAAAAGCGATGATAAACAAAGAACAAAGACGTGAAGCGTTAGCTGCTAAGGGTAAATATCCAAAGGTTAGATTACATAATAGATGCAGTATTTGTGGTAGACCTCACGGTTTTCATAGAGATTTCGGTCTTTGCAGAATTTGTTTAAGAAAAATGGCTCACCAAGGTGTTTTGCCTGGCGTTACTAAAGCTAGTTGGTAATATCTATTATAGGCTTTATGACTGCATTGTGGTAGTGATAAATAACTGGAATGATGTCAATTAAAAAATGAGATAAATGCAATTATCTGTCAAGCGGGATGGGCTTGGATGTTGATTGTATATGATGTATGTAGGATAATAAAAAAAGAGAAACATTTAGTTTCTCTTTTTTTAGTTGATTATAAATTTATGGTTGTATCTTTTTTAAGTTTTTATTTTTATCATCTAGTTTTTTATAAATGCTCGATACACAAGCTTCAGTAGCATTTCTAGATATACGCAGTTTCTTTGCGATTTCTTGGTTATCATACCCGGAGGTCACAAGATTCATAACTTCAATTTCTCTGTCAGTTAGGCGATTCATTTTTAACTCCATTTTTGTAAATTGTTTATATAAGGTGCATCAACTACACTATTTGTATAATATTTTTTCGGGTGTGTCTATCCGACAGTTAGCTAATATTATTTTATATAAAAGTCACAAAGTGCAAGTGGATGTTGAAAATCGTCGTGAGAAAAAACTTGCATGACATATCTTCCTTTTTCGTATAGTGTAAAGTAATCTGTTTGATAATACCGTTCATCCAACATAAGTCTAAAGTCTTTAGTTCTAACAACATCATTTCCACCCCAAGGTGCATCTTCTGTCATTTTAAATATTTGGACTCTTATAAAATCATTTTCCATTTTTTCAGGAGCTATGAATAAATAATAGATCTTTTGACCTTTTCTAAAAACTTTTTGATTCTGCAGGGCATTTTCTCTTGTTATTGGTTGAGTATTGAATAAAATTAAACCTCTTTTATAAGTGCAAGCCGAAAAAAAGAATATGATACAAATAAAAATTATGAAAAATTTTGCTAATTTTAAAATTTTCAACCTGCAAATTCCTATTTTTCAAGTGTTTTAATCTTTTGATTAACCAGATTTAACATTTTTTCATCTTTTTCTATACCAGAATATAAATAATAATATTCAAGAGCCTTTTGTGTTTCATCTTTTTGTTCATAAGCTAAGCCTAGAGAATAATATGCATAAGGATAATCAGGAGAAAGTTCTATAACCTTTTCAAAACATTTTATACAGTCATCATAATTTTTTTGGCTTGCAAGAACCAATCCTTTATTAAAATAGGCATCCGCATTTTTTGGATCAATAATCAAAATTTTGTCATAAAAACTTATTGCTTTCGTATTATTACCCAAAAGCTTGTATGTATTGGCAATTTTTTGCATCGTAACTTTATCCTGCGGAACAAAAACTACAGCTTTTGTATAGTAGTCGATTGCTTCGTCGTACTTTTGTTTTTTGTAAGACTCATCTCCTAGTTTTATTAGGCTATCATAAGATACAGCCTTTTCATTTACCTGAGGGGTTTTAACTTCTGTTTCAGTAGTACTTGACTGTGTTTCTGCTTTTACTTCATTTTGATCTTTTGAAGTATTTACAGCTGTTTCAGAAATAGGTTTAGTGTTTTTATTCGCTTCTGCAATTATTTTTTGATTATTTTTCAAATCTTTTAGAGCTAGATTATAATCAATGTTTCCGGGAGCAAGTGAAACTGCTTTTTCATAATTTGTTAAAGCAACATCAACGCAGCCCATTTTTTCATTAGCTTGCGCATATCCAAAGTATGCAGAAGCTTCATTAGGACTTAACTCAATAGCGTCTTCAAAATACAAAATTGCCTGACCGTAATCTTGTTTTTCCAAAAGCTCATAACCGTAAGCAATCGAAGCTGCCGATAAATTCTGCTCTAATCTTTCATTTGGTTGCTTTTCTAAAAGTGTTTTATAAATTTCTATTGAAGCTACATAGTTATTCATAGCGTGTAAAGTTAGAGCCTTATTTGCCAATAATTCATAATTATCAGGTTCTGATTTTAAAGCTAAATTATAGTATTTTAAAGCATTTGTGTAGTCAAGTTTTTTGTGATAACAAAGAGCTAATTCTTTTTTCGTTTCTACATTAGAAGAATCTTTGGAATATGATTTTTCAAAATTGAATAATGCAAGCTCATTATTATCCATTTTCTTGTATACAAGTCCTAAATTTCTGTATGCATCGGCATCATCAGGATAAGCTGTTAAATATTCCTTATATTGCTCTATTGCCTCTTCATTTTTATCCATATTGCCTAAAAGATTTGCGTAATCAAATTTTAGAGCTACGAGTTTTGGATTTTTTTCAAAAAGTTTTTGAAAAGCAGTAAGAGCTTTATCATTTTCATCCATATTCTGATAAGAAAGTGCTAACTTTGCAAGTAAAGCTTCATCATCTGGATTGTTTTCTAATGCTTTTTCTAACATTTCTGACGCTGCCTGAAACTGTTTTGTGTCATACAATGCCATGCCGTAATTTGCATAATCCTTGAAAGCCGTTGGATATTTTTTATATACATCTGCGTAAATATCACAAGCTTTGTCGGGCTGTTTATCTGCAAAATAAACATTTGCAAGGTTTTCGCTTGCTTCTTGGTGCTCAGGATACGCGCTTAAAAATGTATTATAATAATCTATTGCACTTTTATAATTCTTTCTAAAATATTCTATATTTGCTAGATTTAAGTAATTGTATTTGTATTCAGGATAAATTTGTTGAGCTTGCATGTATGAATTATAGGCATTCTCGTACTCTCCCATTGTCTGAAGAATGTTTCCTATGCTTATATATATAAATGCATCATTCGGGCGAAGTTTTATCGCCTTTTTGTACGCACCTAAAGCATCTTCGTATCTTCCAATATCAGAATACAATCCTGCAATTTTGGTATAAAGCATTGCATCATCACCGTTTATTGCAAGAGCTTTTTGAATTGTACTTATTGCAGACATATAGTCGCTTCTATATTCATAGTTACACGCTTGTTGATATAAAGCGTGTGCTTCTTTTGTCATCTTTGCATCTGTTTGAAGCATTGATATTGCGGTTAAAATTGCAAATAAAGATATGTATAATTTTTTATTATTCATAACATAAGCCCTCAAAAATATTTTAGCAGAAAAAGATTGATTTTGTTAGTAGTTGGAATAAATGTTAATAATTGTAAAAGTAGAGTGATACTATCTTGATAGACAGTATCACTCTACTTTGTTTTTTTAGTATAATTCTAAAACATCAAGCCAGCTTCTCTAGCTGCGTCAGCCAATGCTGCAATCCTTCCGTGATATAGGAAGCCGCCTCTGTCAAATACAACACATTCAATACCTGCTTTGATAGCTTTCTTAGCGATAGCTTCACCAACAACTTTCGCTGCTTCGATGTTACCACCGTGAGCTAATTTTTCTTTAAGGTCTTTATCAACTGATGATGCTGAACAAATTGTTACATGTTTTTCGTCATCAATTAATTGAGCATAAATGTGTTTTGTGCTTCTATAAACAGCTAATCTTGGGAATTCAGATGTTCCTGAAATTTTTACCCTGATAGCTTGGTGTCTTTTTTGTACTTTTGGTTTTCTTATTTCTTGTTTAATCATTTTTTTAACCTTTCTTTTCTCTACCCAAACCTTCTTAAGAAACAAGACTTAAGGGTTTATTTGGGCTAATTTTAAGTTGTTTTCTTTTATTTATTTATGCATTTTCCACCTGTGCAATCAAAGATTGCTTTACTTCATTTCGCAAAAGCTTCATTCCGTAACGGCGGTTTCGTAGTGTTTCGTCCTCAGTTTGCCGGCTCACTGCCGCCAAATTCGGACTTTACACCGGCTTACGCATTATTTCTTACCAGCTTTACCAGCTTTACGTCTGATGTATTCGCCTTCATATTTAACACCTTTTCCTTTGTAAACTTCAGGTGGACGTTTGCTTCTGATGAATGCTGCTACATCACCAACTGTTTGCTTGTTTGAACCTTTAACACTGATTTTTGTGTTAGCTTCTACAGATAGTGTGATACCTGCAGGTGGTTCAATGACAACTGGGTGAGAGTAACCAAGTGCCATGTTAAGTTTTGGACCTTCCATGTTAGCACGATAACCTACACCAACGATTTCAAGTTTCTTTTCAAAACCTTGAGAAACACCATGAACAGCGTTTGCAATCAATGTTCTGAATAGACCGTGTAATGCGTTTGTTTTTCTATCGTCTGAATTTGGTTCAACGATGATATGGTTATCAACCACAGAAACCTTAACTTCATCTCTAAAAGTTACAGATTCAGTGCCTTTAGGTCCTTTTGCTGTAATTACATTACCTTCTATTTTTATTTCAACTCCTGAAGGAATTTCAATAGGTTTTTTACCAATTCTTGACATATTAATTTTCTCCTTTTTGTTCTTTATCAGGCTTTTCTGTCAATTGAACCTGACTTTCTAGTGTTTTTTTGTCGTTGCCTCTTGCTTGTGAGTTTTACTTAGAGGTTGACTTGTAGATTTAATACAGCTTTGTAAATTCATTAATGTCAACCGACCAAATATATTTACCCCCACACCGGCTTACGCTTATCCGCCTGTGCAATCGAAAATTGCTTCACTTCATTTCGCAAAAGCTTCATTCCGTAACGGCGGTTTCGTAGTGTTTCGTCCTCAGTTTGCCGGCTCACCGTCGCCAAATTCGGACTTTACACCGGCTTACGCTTATCCGCCTGTGCAATCAAAGATTGCTTCACTTCATTTCGCAAAAGCTTCATTCCGTAACGGCGGTTTCGTAGTGTTTCGTCTTCAGTTTGCCTGCTTACTGCCGCTAAATCCGGACTTCACACCGGCTTACGCTTACCATACGTAGCAAAGAATTTCACCACCAAGGTTTTCTTTTCTTGCTTTACGGTCTGTTAATAAGCCTTTGCTTGTTGAAACAATTGCTATACCCATACCGCCAAGTACTTGTGGTAAGTTTTTAGCTTTGCAGTAGTTTCTTAAACCTGGTTTTGAAACTCTCTTTAAGTTTGAAATAACAGGTTTGTTAGCTTCGTCATACTTTAATTCGATTGTTAAGTATTTGAAATGTCCTTCTGCTCTTTCAGAATAGTTGTTGATATAACCTTCTGATTTCAAAAGTTTTGCCAAAGCAACTTTTAGCTTTGATGATGGCATTTCTACTGACGGATGTGAAACTACGTTTGCGTTTCTGATTCTTGTTAGCATATCTGCTATAGGATCTGTGTTCATCTTTTTTCCTTTTCTCTTGCGGACTTCCAAAATAGGTTTGCATCAATCGAGAAACAACTAAATTTAATTCCGATTTAAGCACCCCACCATTGGAGTATCCATTCTACTCGTCGCTTACTAAATTAATTTTTGCTCATTCGAAGCGTTCTTTAGCAGTCCGACAAGACTATGTTAGCATGGTCATGCTTTGTTTGCAAGATTTTCGCTTTATAATACTTAATATTTTAAATATTAAGTGTATTTTTTAAAAAATATTCCCCACCTTGCTGATAGTTTTTTTATAAACAACCTGATTTAATATAATTATTAAATCTTTTTCATACTTCCAGCTATTCTTAATTCCAAGAGCCTTATACGGCTCTTTTTTTTTTGCTACGCACGTAGATAATTTGTCGGTTGACAGGGGTAAATAACTCAAACTAGTACTAAAACTACCGGTCAACCTCAAAGTAAAACTACAAGTCGGAAGGTGAGATTTACCTACGCACGTAGATATTTGGTCGGTTGACAGAGGTAAATATAACAAACAGGGGTTGAAACTACCGGTCAACCTCAAAATAAAACTACAAGGGTAAAGTATTTACCCCTCCCTAGAGGATTTTTCTCAGGTTCTCGACCATTTTATCTGCTGTCGGGAGGCGTTTTTCGATATCGCCTACGGCGAGAGTTTTGACATCCTGCTCAAAATTTTCCGGTAAAATCTTACAATTTTTGAGGGCAAATGGTATAAGCTTCTTTTCTCCAGGATTTAAAACTCTGTTTTTTGCAAAAACTGCATCAAAATAACTTGCAAGAAACGCCGCGCATCTGTGGTTAATGCTTACAAAATCAAGTCGTTCAACCGCGGAGGCTATCTGGTCACGGTATGAAAACATAGCATCTTTAAGGTATGCAAAATTCTTTTTGATAATATTTTCTGCCAATTTTTCCGGATAAGGGGTGTTAACTCTTTCTTTCACATCTTTTAACCAGCCGTTTTTGTCATAGAGGATTTCCGTTTTCTTAATATTATCCACAAAGCAGGTTGTGTAGCCTAAAGAAGCATTGTGTCCTTCCCACACCCATTTTATATTCCCTTCGATAAACTCCGGATTGCGGTACATTATATCAATCGGTTTTCCGGTTTCCCTTAGCCTGAAAGTATCGCCGGTTTCAAAGTAGTGGTTATCAATCTCCGGTTTATCGGCGTATTTTTCAGCAATTTTGCGTCTTTCTTCAACCTGCGGTTCTGATTTCCCGTAAATATAAATATCGTAATCAGATTTATTATCTGCCATTTGTGCGGTGGAAGAGCCGCCTAAACCTATTGATTCGACCTCTTTAAGACTTTTATAATGTTCTACCATTTCCATTAAGATTTCATGATTACGGTTGATTTGCATATATACTCCTTTTTTATAATTTTAACACAGTCATGGTATAATGCTGTTTAACAGATGGGAGTATTATATGTCGAAAACTTTGATTTTAATAGACGGTCACGCTTTAGCTTACAGGCAGTTTTTTGCGCTTGAAAGAACCTCGATGAAGAATTCTGAAAATCAACCTACCTGGGCGGTGTATGGTTTCTTTAAAGCTGTGTTTGACCTTTTATCTAAAATTCATCCAGATTATATCGCAGTGGCTTTTGATGTAGGTAGAAGAACTTTTAGAACTGAAAAGTTTGAAGAATACAAGGCTAACAGAGAAGCAATGCCGGATACATTAAGAAGCCAGATTGGAGTAATCTGCGACGGCTTAAAAGCGTTTGATATCCCTATTATTACCAAGGAAGGTTTTGAGGCGGACGATATTATCGGAACAATTTCCAAAATCGCGTCTGAAAAAGGACATAATACTCTTATTCTGACAGGCGATCAGGACAGTTTTCAGCTTATAGATACAGAGGGTACGGTAAAAGTTCTAATCCCTTCCAAGGGTGAGCTTGTTGAATATGACTGGAATAAGGTTTATGAAAAACTCGGCGTTTATCCGAATCAGATAACGGATTATAAAGGGCTGCGAGGTGATACTTCCGATAATATTCCGGGGATTAAAGGAATTGGCGAAAAGACTGCTCAGAAGCTTTTGAATAGATATCCGCATCTTGAGGAAGTTCTTGCTGATTGTGAAAACATTCCTGAAAAGGCTGTTAAACAAAAAATTTGTGATGGCAAAGAAATTGCGATTCTTTCTAAGGATTTGGCTACGATTATAAGAGATGTAGATATTGATTTTGATATTGATAAGGCGTCTGTTACCTTGCCTCAAATCGAACATGTTTCTGCTTTTTTGAGGAAAATGCAGTTTTATACATTCATAAAAAATATTGATAAAATTTTATCTTCTTTTAATTCTGATGGTCATAGCGGTGAAGTTAAAAATTTAAGTTTATTTACTCAGCCTGGAGGAGAAAATGTTCAACAGAGCTTATTTACTCAAGCTATAAAAGATACTGTTGAGGACAAAAGTTTTGAATATGAAGCTGTAAATGACGAAAATATTGACAAAATAATTAAGGAAATAGAAAATTCTGAGCGTATTTCTATAAAATGGTATTCTTCTAAAGATTTGATAACAGGGTGTTCCATATCTAACGGAAAGAGTTATTATTTTGAAGAACAGTACATTCAACGCTTGAAGGAAATTGTCGAGAGCCCTAACATTAAGAAGATAGGTTTTGATGCCAAATCTGATTATCATTTGCTTTTAAATAACGGATTTTCTCCAAAGGGGTTAGAATATGATGTTCTTCTTGCAAGTTACGTTAAAGATCCAAATAGAAAACATACTTTAGAAGCTCAAGCATTGGATTTTTTGAGTCATATAATGTCAAATGAAGATGATGGAGTCAAACGTTTTTGTGATGAAGCTTATACAATATTTAAGTTGTATGAGTTTTGGCAGAATAATTTGGATGAGCAGGAGCAGAAATTAGTTAACGAAATTGAAGTTCCTCTAACTATAGTTCTTGCCAAAATGGAGCATACAGGTGTCGCCATTGACGTTAATTATCTCAAGGAACTGTCTTCTTATATGACAGAAAAACTTGCAGAATTGGAGGATTTAATATACCAATTGGCGGGTGAACCTTTTAATATAAATTCTCCTAAGCAGGTTGCAGAGATTCTTTTTGACAAGCTAGAACTTAAAACTAAGAAGAAAAAATCTCGTTCAACAAGCGCGGAAGTCTTAGAGGAATTGGCTCAAGAGTATGAAATTTGTGATTACATTTTGCAGCATAGAAAGTTCTCTAAATTAAAATCAACTTATACAGATGTCCTGCCGACTCTTATAAGCAAACGTGACGGACGAATTCATACGACCTACAATCAAGCTTTAACTGTGACAGGCCGCTTGTCGTCATCAAATCCTAATTTGCAGAATATTCCTATAAGAACTGAGGAGGGAAATAAAATCCGTTCTGCTTTTTGTGCTATGGATAAAGAAAATTCACTGATTTTATCCGCTGATTATTCTCAAATAGAATTGCGACTTCTCGCTCACGTATCAGGTGATGAACATTTAATACACGCTTTTTGTTCAGGAGAAGATATTCACACTATGACTGCTTCAAAGGTTTTTGGAGTCGGGTTGGATGAAGTTACAAAAGAGATGAGAAGGCGAGCAAAGGCAGTTAATTTTGGTATAGTTTACGGACAGTCAAAGTATGGGCTTGCTAAAAATTTAGGAATTTCAAATAATGAAGCTCAGGAATTTATAGATAAGTATTTTGCAACTTACCCAAAAGTAAAAGATTATATGAATTACGAAATCGACTTTGTAAACAAGCACGGGTATGTGGAAACGATTTTTGGTCGTAAAAGATATTTAATGTCAGAACTTCAAAGTTCAAATTACCAGATACGTGAGTTTGCACAAAGAGCTGCCATAAATCAGCCTCTTCAAGGTACTGCTGCTGATTTGGTTAAGATGGCGATGATTGGTGTAGAAAGAGAACTTGAAGGAAAAAATCTTAGAACAAAAATGATAATGCAAGTTCACGATGAGCTTATATTTGAGGTTCCGAAAGATGAATTTGAAGTTGTGAAAGAATTGGTTGTAAGATGTATGGAACTAAAACAACCTCTTAAAGTTCCTTTGGTTGTTGATGTAAATTATGGCAAAAGTTGGAAAGAGGGGTAAGGTAGTTTAGCTTTGTTCTTTTAACAAAAGTATTGTAGTTGTTAATTCTTCTTTTAAATATTCAAGTTGCTGCTCTATGTTTTCCGGATTATAAATTGATCCTGTTGTGGAGTAAGCGAGATATTTTTGATAAGTTACAGCTTCACGTCTTAGGGTTGATATGGATTTTACATAGTTGTTTACTTCTTGCAGCTTTCTAAA
>CALUVP010000087.1 GCA_944324215.1 Candidatus Gastranaerophilales bacterium
GAGAAAGTGTTAATGCATATAAAACGTGATCCCTATCGACGTTATTTAAGCATATTTGACGTCCTAATGCAGCACGTAATCTTTCTGAAAGGATATCAGGTTCTTTTGAAAATCTTGCATAGTCGCATAATCTTTCAAATACAAAAATAATATCCTTTATAGAAACTTTTTCTCTAATCAAGTTTACAAATATTTTTCTCAAATCAGATGTTGAAATTATTGCAGGAACCAAGTCATTTACAAGAGTTGGGTCTTGAGATCTGACAAGTTCCATAAGTTTAAGAACATCAGTTTTTGTCATAACTTCATCAACGTGTTTTCTAACGCATTCTTGAAGGTGAGTAACAAGAACATCTGTAGCATCAACCGCTGTAACATTTTTAGTTGCTTTTGCATCTTCAGCTGAAATCCAATAAGCTTGAGTTTGGTAAGTAGGATCTACACCGACTATAGCATCTTCAGGTATCGTTTTCTTAACTGAATCCCATTGATCTGCTATTACCATGTATTTTCCCGGATAAACAAAACCTGAGGCAACAACGTTATTACGTATAGAAATTACATATTCATTTGCCTCAAGTGCAGAAGAATCCATAATACGTATGTTTGGAAGAATATAACCCAATTCATCAGTAACTCTTTGACGAAGAGCGGCTATTTTAGCAAGTAACTGACCTTCCTGATCAGGATCGGCAATTACAAGCAACCCTGCGCCTACCTGTAAGCTTAGTACATCAACACCAAGTCTTTCATACATCTTATTAGGGTTAACCAAATCTTGCATATTTTGACGTACACTTTCTAATTGTCCCAATTGAGATTGTACATCTGCATTTACTAATACTGAGAAACCTGCAATAGCAAGAATTATTGTAAACATCAAAAATGGTAAGAAAGGTAAACCTGTAATAGGACAGGTTACAGTAATAAGTCCCAAAAATAATGCTGCAAAAAATAATGAATACGGTTTTGATAGTATTTGTGATGTTAAATCTCCACCTAATGAATTATTTCCGGCAGAAGCTCGTGTCATTATAATACCAGCAGCTATTGACATTAATAATGAAGGTAATTGGGAAGCCAGACCATCGCCTATTGTAAGAACTGTATATTTTGTTATTGCATCAGCTATTGGCATTTGGTTAACTAAACAACCTATAATTAAACCACCTACAATGTTAATTATTACAATGATGATACCTGCCATAGTATCACCTTTTACAAACTTCATAGAACCATCCATAGAACCAAACAAGCTGGATTCTCTCTGTAAATCTTCACGACGTTTTACAGCTTCTTCCGGAGAAATCAAACCTGCATTGAAGTCCGCGTCAATAGTCATTTGTTTACCTGGCATCGCGTCCAATGCAAAACGCGCAGCTACTTCTGCAATACGTTCGGCACCTTTTGTAATTACCATGAACTGAACAACTGTAATAATTAGGAAAATTACACCACCAACAACCATATTACCACCGGTTACGAATGTACCAAATGCGTGAATAACTTCTCCTGCATCACCTTTTGCAAGAATTAAACGTGTTGAGGCGATTGATAATACCAAACGAAACATTGTTCCCAATAGGATAATAGAAGGGAATGCCGCAAGTTCAAGTGGTTTTTGAACGTACAAGGATATCATCAAAAGGACAATGCCAAGCGTAATATTCAAGCTTATGGAAAAATTGATAACCCAATTTGGCATTTCAATAATGAGGATTAAAATCAATGTCATTACAAATAATGCCAGAAAAATTTCACTTATAGGTTTATTGTTTCCACCGCCTTCGGCTGCCATTTAATACCTTTCTTTTTTATCCGCCATCTAAAGCTTTTTTAATGATTTCTAATTGAGTGTCAATTGAGGCATCAACTATACCATTGTTTGTTTGTAAAATACACCCACCTTCCTCTATTGATGGATCTGCAACTATATTTATTTTAGCATCGATTCCATATTGATATGTCACATTAGGTAGTGTATCTTTGATAAATTGTACTGCTTGTGGTTTTACTCTTATATTTATTTTAGGTTCATTCTTTGCTAATGTTTTTAAAACTTCAACGATCGTGTTTATCAAAACTTGAGGATCAGTTTCCACTTCTTTTTTTATAACTTTCTTAGCTATATCAACACTTATCTCAAGTATATCTGGAGCTATATATTCAAATACATTTCTTGTGGCATTCATAAAATTTGTTAGGTCTTTTCTAAAAGCTGCCAAGTCTGACTCTGCTTGTTCTAGTCCTTTTCTGTAGCCCTCCTCAAATGCGGATTTTTTAATTGTTTCTGCCTCATCTTGCGCCCTTGAAACAAGATTTCTATCATCGATTCTTCTGTAACCTCTGCGTCTTGAGCCACGTCTTCTTTCTTGACGTTGGTTAAAATCTATGTTTTCAATATCGAATAAATCAATTTCAGGTTCTTTTGGTTCATTGTTAACTATAACAGGCGTATCTTCTTCTTGTTCTTGTATATTTTCTTCCTGAATTTTTTCTGTTGTCTTTTCATCAAAATAGACCGGATTGTCATTTTTTAACACCGGTTCAACTGATTTTTTCTTTACCTCCCTGTATTTCTGACTATTCTTTTTTATTATCATTTGATTTTATTATACACTCTCCTCTATGTATTGTGCAACAATGTCCGCTACACGCAATGGTAAGTCTGAATATTCACCGTCATATGATTGTAAGATAAATCTTTTTACTAAAGGACGTTCATTTTTTATCACGCGTTCAATTTTTTCTCTTGAGGTTGTTTTATATATTCTTAATAAATCTCCTAATATATTCTCCTTAGTTAGTTTTTTCTTTATAGGAAGATACTCTTTCATCTCTTTCAAACAACTTGATATTAAATCTCCATCTAAATGAGATTCCAGATCTGCCATATTCATATACTGTGAAATTGCAAGAGAATCATTTGAATCAAACTTATTTAGTATTGTTGTGACCTTATCTTGAGAAAGTATTTTTAAAACTAAAGCTAAAGTCATTAGCTTCATTTGCTTATTACTTATGCCTTGAGGCATTGAAGCTAGTGCTTTTTCTTGTTTTCTTTTATTGCGTTTTTCTTCTCTTCTCTTCTCCGCTTCTTTTAAATTCTTTTCTGATTCTTCAGCCGCCGCCATTTTTTGACGCATTTGTTCTTCTTGTGCTTGTTTAGCCATAGCATCAATGTTAGACTGACTTTCTGCACGATTTTTAATAGTTTCGTCAATGATACCTTTTTTCTGCAGCTCTTCTATACTTGAATTATAGACTTTAATTACATGGTGTTCAACAGCTTGTAAAAGTTGGTCTTGCGGTATTTTTCTTATTTCAGCTTGTTTTGCTACTTCAAATATTGTAAATGCAATTTTTTGCATTATACTATCCCAATATTGAGGCAGGATACCTGAATGAATTAAGTCTATTGACTTATGAAAAGACCACTCTGCTATTACTTGAGTTATAAATACCGCCTGGTCTGCTGTTAGATTTAGCTGAGTATCATTATATAAAGCTTCTCCTGCTAGTAATGTAAAATTACCCAGTGTTTTTACTATATATTCTTTTTCTTGGTCTTTAAGCTCTTTGGGAACAAGTTCTTTCGCTTGCTCTGTCATTGACGATGCAAATGCTTTATAATCAAATCCTTCTATTGGCATTTAATGTGTCCTTTTTTAATACAGTTCATCCCAATTTGTATTATATACTTCATTTTTTTGGAGAGCATCATTTAATTTAATGATTTTATCTTATCTTTCCACTCATTCTATGCTAAAATACCTTTATGGAATATAAGTGGCTTAATAAAAAACAAGAAAATAATAAAATTATTGTTTTTTTTAACGGATGGGGAATGGATGAGAGCATTGTTAGACATCTTAATCCTTTAGATTTTGACGTCTTAATGTTCTTTGACTATAACACACTTAAAGCTGATTTTGATTTTGATGAACTGAACACGTATAAAGAACGCCATATTATTGCTTGGTCTATGGGAGTTATGGTTGCGACTCTTTTTGATATAGCTCATAATTCCGCAACAGCAGTTAATGGAACATTGAAACCTGTTGACAATAATTATGGAATTCCTGAAAGAATTTATGATCTTACTTTAAGAGGTTTTTCTGAAAAAGGAGCTGAAAAGTTTATTAAAAATATGTTTGATACAGATTATGATTATCCTAAAATTAATAGAGAATTTATTAATCAAAAATCAGAACTAGCTGCACTTAAAGGATATAAAGCCAACCTTGATTTCAAATATTCTAAAGTTTTTATTAGTAATAATGATAAAATTATTCCGACTAAAAACCAAGTAGCTTTTTGGGAAGTAGAACCTGATTTAAAAAGTGGTCACTGTCCTTTCTTTTTATTTAAAAACTGGGAAGAACTTTTATGAATAAAGACTTGATAAAAAAAAGATTTGCTAAAAATTTAAAAACGTATAATGCAAATGCAAAAATCCAAAAGATTATGGCAGAGAATCTTATTAAATACTTGGATAATAAAGATTTCTCAAATATTCTTGAAATCGGGTGCGGAACTGGGTTATTAACTGAACTTGCTATTAACAATTTGCATTTTAAAAATTATTTTGCAAATGATATTGTAAATGATTGTGAAAAATATATAAAAGAAATTTCTCCAAAAATCAACTTTATACCTTCTGACATTGAACTTTTTTTTAAAAATGACAATAAAAAGTATGATTTAATTATTTCTAATGCAGTTTTTCAATGGATTGATGATTACAAGAACTTTATCACTCTGCTTTATTCAAAATTAAACCCAAATGGGATTATTTTATTTTCAACATTTGGCACCAGAAACTTTTCCGAAATAAAAGATGTTTTAAATAAAACTCTTAGTTACCACTCTGCAAATGAGTATGAAACATTATTAAAAAATATTCCGCACAATATCAAAGAAGAGGTTCACGTATTATATTTTAAAACTCCTAAAGATGTTATAAAACACATAAAGCTTACCGGAGCAAACGCCATTTCTGAAAATAAATGGACAAAATCCGACATGCAAGATTTTGAACAAAAATACAACAAATTGTGTTCAAATAAGCCAAAGCTTACTTATAACCCTATTTATATAAAAATTTATAAAAAATAAAACTAGACACACGGTTAATATGCCCTAAAAAAATTGTATTATAAAATAAGTGTATAAAATACGTTTTTTGAGGTTTTATGGAGAAAGTTGATAATTTGCTCAAAAGCAATAGGGATTTTTCTTGTTTTTTAAGTAACTATTTTAAAAATTGTCCTGAAGCTTTTTGGGTTAAGGACAAAAATTTAAGGATTGTAAAAGCTAATAACTTATATTTTGAATATTTCAGTAAAAATAATGAGATTTCAGGTAAAGAAACTATTGATACAGATAGGCAAATATTACAATATAAAATTTGCAAGACATTCAATTTAAGAACTCATAACAAAAACAAAATACTAAGTGTAACAGCTACACCAATAATTATAAAAAATCAGATTGAATACATTGTCTATACATCCTCCGATGTAACTTCTCAAGAAGAACTCAAGGAAAGGTTTTTTGTTAACAAATACCAACTAAATGCCCTTTTGGAAAATGTCCCTAAACTCATTTATATGAAAGATACTGAAGGAAAATACATTACGGGAACAAAATATTCAAAAGAATTTTTCGAAACAGGTTTTGATTTCTTTCACAACACCAAACTGGATTTCCCAAGTATTAAAGCCACAAATATTAACGAAGACAATTTTGTAATAGAAAATAATAAGCAAATTGCTTACACTAAAGAAATCAATGATACAAAGGGTTTCCCACACTGGTATAAAATTTATAAAGCACCTATTAACACCTATAACAACGTCGTTATAGGTATACTTGTAATGATAGACAATGTAGATGATGAAAAAATTTTGCAAGCTCAAAGAGAAACATTTGTAGCTTCCCTGGGACATGACCTTAAGAACCCGACACTGGCTCAAATTCAGGCTATTGAACTTCTTTTAAAAGGTAACTTTGGGAGTATACCTGAAGCTCAAAAAGAAATATTAGAAATGGTTCTGGATTCTTGTAAATACATGAAAGCTCTGTTAAGTTCACTTTTAGCCACATATCGAAATGAAAGAGGAGTTGTTAAACTTAATTATGAAGAAGTTTTACTTCCAGAACTAACAGAAGAATGCGTTAGCGAAATGATTTATCTTGCAAAAGATAAAGGAGTAAATATTAATATTGAAGAAAATGCTACAAATCCTATAATTTATGGTGATAAAGTTCAAATAAAACGTGTTATTATGAACTTAATTTCAAACGGTATAAAATATGCATTCAAGGACTCTTCTATCAGAATTAAAATTTATAATGAATCAAACTATACCTGCTTCCAGTTTGAAAACAACAGTCCTTACATTCCCCCGGATAAAAGAGATGCAATTTTTGCACAATACGTTTCCTTCGCAGATGCTCACAAAGAGTTAGGCATAGGCTTAGGTTTGTATGCTTCTAAGAAAATCGTAGACGCTCACGGCGGAAATATATTTGTTAAAAGTTTCTACGACAACAGAAACATATTCGGATTTAAAATTCCAAATACAAAAGATAACATTTGCGCTGCTAAAACGGTTTCTTTTTAGAGAAAAGTTATGCTGTAATTTTCGCAGAAAGCTCTTTTATTATTTCCAAAAGCTTATTAACCATCAGATCTTCGTACTTTTGGGCGTTTTCTTTGCTATCAGCCTCAAACCTCAATGTAAAGACTGGTTCTGTATTGCTTTGTCTTATAAGTGCAAAACCCTTCTCAAAAACTATTCGCATTCCATCAATAGTTATTATATCCTTTATTGTTGTTCCAAAAAAATTAGGGTTTTCAGCTATAATTTTTTGAAATTCTTCCAATACAGGCGCCTTAAAAGAATTTGGACAAGCTAACCTAACTTCACTTGATGAATACATTGACTTAAACGGCTCCAACATATCTGTTATTTTGAAATTCGGATTTTGTTTTTTCTTATTTGCAACGATTTCTATAATTCTGCATCCCGCATAAATTGCATCATCAAATCCGTAATATCTGTCCTTAAAGAAAGTATGACCGCTCATTTCTCCCGCTAAAACAGCACCCGTTTCTTTCATTTTTGACTTGATATATCCGTGACCTGTTTTGCACATTACAGCAACTCCACCGATTGAATTTATAGTATCATATAATACCTGCGAACACTTAACCTCTGATACAATAACCGGCTTTATATCTTTTTCGTTATATTCTTTTATAACATCCTCTGCATAAATCAAAAGTAGTTTATCGCCTGTCATAGAATTACCATCAGAATCTATAACACCAATTCTGTCACTATCTCCGTCAAAAGCTATACCCAAATCAGCTTTATTAGCGACTACTGCCTTTTTAATATCATTCAAAGTTTTTTCATCACTTGGATTTGGATGGTGGTGCGGAAATCTTCCGTCTGGCATTGAATACAATTCAACAACTTCACAACCTAAAGATCTGTATAGCCTTGGAGCTACAACCCCGCCGGTTGCATTTGCACTATCTACTACGACCTTAATTCCTTCTCCAATTCGTCCAAAGCGTTTTTGCATATCTTTAATATAATCAGGAATTAAATCATACTCTGTTAAAATTCCAAACGGTACAGGTGGAATACTCAGTCTGTATTCTTCAAACGTAAGCTCTTTTACAATCTTAATCTGCTCTTCATTCAAAGATTGTTTTGCATAAGTCATTTTCATACCGTTGTACTGGCTTGGATTGTGGCTTGCAGTTATTATCATTGCACCTGTTACAGGCTTATATTTAGTTATAAATGGAGGAAGTCCTACAACCTCAGAGTAATATCCTAAAGGAGTCGGAGCTAAGCCCATATCCACAACATTTGCACCGCAAGAGCGAACACCTTCTATTAATGACTTAGAAAGGGATGGGGAATGAAGCCTTGCATCTCTGCAAACACTTATCCAAATGTCAGACGGAAGTAATTTTGTTTCTTTTACCAAAAACTGTACAAATCCGCGACCTGTATAATAGAATAACTCTTCTGTTATATCGTCCCCGTAAATTCCTCTTATATCATTTTTTCCAAAAGCTGACTCTTTTAGCATAAATCAATCCCTTTCCGAATTTAACTTGAAGGTAAAATAATTTTGAAATTCTTTACCCACCCTTATAGTATAATGATAGCATGGATAAATCTAAAAGAGGATTATTTTTTATTCTGCCTGCCATAATCGGAACTTTTATTTTTATAATAATTCCGATATTTTGTTCGTTTTTACTTAGTTTTACCAATTGGGATTTATTGAATGACATAACTTTTGTCGGGCTTGATAACTATAAAAGCGTACTTACTGAGCCTGAGTTTTTGCAAATTCTTATAAACACTTTTGTATACGCTATTTCTACAACAATATTTGCAGTTATCATACCGTTACTAATAGCTTCTATTCTCAACACTAAAATTAGAGGGAGTGAATTGTATAAAACCATTTACTTTTTACCTTTTATTACTCCCGCTGTAGTAATTGCTATTGTTTGGTCTTGGATTTTTGATCCTAATATCGGTGCTGTAAATGTCTTATTCAAAACTCACCTAAATTGGCTTTTTGACACACGACTTGCTATGCCGGTTATGATTTTTGTATCAGTATGGAAACTTATAGGATATAACGTTGTTTTATTTTTAACAGGGTTTTCTACAATTAACCAAAATGTTTATGAAGCTGCAAAAATTGATGGTGCCGGAAGTAGTGAAATTTTTTGGAATATTACAGTTCCGCTATTAAAACCGACAACTTATTTTGTAACCCTAGTTACTGCAATATCATCTTTTCAGGTTTTTGATTTAATCTATGTTATGACCTCCGGCGGCCCTTCAAATTCCACTAATGTAATAGTTTATTCAATATACAAATACGCATTTGAATACTTCGATATAGGCAAATCCTGCGCTCTTGCTTACATTCTTTTTGTCATAATCTTTGTTCTTACATCTATGCAAAAATTTAAATTGTTGAAAAGATAACTCATTTAGTGTAAATATATTTTGGAGATTTTATGAAAAAGAAGTTATATAAAAGTGGAAATGCTTGGGCATTATTAATACAAAAAGCAATACTTCAACTTCTTGATGTTAATCCTGAAGAAGATGAGGTTGAACTTGAAGTTGAAAATAAAGTTTTGAAAGTTAAAAAAGCAACTAGAGAATAACTATTTAACCTTAGTAATTTTAATGCTTTTCATACTTGTGTTCGTAAGCTTCAACAGCCTTTGCAGCTTCCTCCTCCGTGTATTTATACTTGGAAAGGCTTATCATTATGCGACCGCAAGATTCTTCATATAATTTCTTTTTTATCTTATACGGATAAGTCTCATTTCCTTGCAAATTTCCTTTATGAATTTCTCTTATAATGTCATCAATATACATTTGCATGTATTGAGGAATTTTGGGATGACGTTTTATGTATTCACACATCGGCATATTTTCACGATACCTGTTTCCGCTTGCTGTCGTTAAAAGGAAATTCCCTATTGTATTCAACCCCCCGTTTGATGCGGGAGTTACATGTTCTATTGAACCTGTTGACGCTATAAAAATACGTCTTATTATTTCCGTTTGGCTTCGCTTGGAATACTTTACAACAAAGGCATTTCTGCTGCTTTCAGAAGTCGGCAGAAAAAGAGCTTTGTTTTTTATATTACTCAAAATTTCTCGCTCATTTTCATGTGGAATAATCTCCTCCAACGAACTTAAAAAAGTCTTACGCTTAAAAGTATCTTTAGAAGAGCTGCTAATAATTATTTGCCTACATTTTGTAGTTTTAGCCCTTATTTTCAATGCTGTTTGAGGAGAAAGCCTTCTTGTTAAACTATCAACATCGTCTAAGACTTCCATTTCTTCCAATTTTAAACGCGTCAGACAATTCGTTTTTATCATCTGAAGGCAATTTTGTAAATCATCGTCAGGGTTAATTTTCACAAAATCTTTAAATATCGCAAAAATGGACTTTTCCACCGGAAGCATATACGTTTGATAATTACTAAGTAATTCTACTCCGTCCTTTGCAGTTACACATCTGGATAAATTCTTTTCAAAACCTTTTATCGTATCAGTAGGAATTATTTTTATTCCGCGATAAGGACAAGTAATATCTTTGAGCCTTCTAAGAGGCTTACCCGCAGAAGTTTTTCCCTCGTGAGGGACATCGTAATAATACTTTAGGTAATTTTCGGGAGTAATGTGTTTTAATTTCTTTTTAGGCATAATAAGCCCTTCTGTTCCAACTATACCCTTATAATAACAGATATTTCACCCTATCGCAACTATTTAGGCAATCTTTCCGTTATGAGTTCTTTATTATCAAAGTAATTTAGCTTCATTGCATTTTTTACTTCCATAAGGGTTTTAGATGCTACTTCTTTAGCTCTTTGAGTTCCTTCTTTTAAGATTTCGTAGACTCCTTCAATATCTTTTTCGTATTCTTTTCTTCTGGCTCTTATCGGTTCGAGTTCTTCATTTACAATACTGTTTAAGAATCTTTTTACCTTAACATCTCCAAGACCGCCTCTTTGATAATGTTCTTTCACTTCGTCAAGAGAAGAATATTCATTCCAATATTTTTCAAAATGTTCAGGCCTGCAAAAAGCATCAAGATACGTAAACACTGTATTACCTTCTATATGACCTGGATCAGAGACCTTTAAATGCGTAGGGTCTGTGTACATACTCATTATTTTCTTCTGAACTTCTTCTTGTGTATCAGACAAATATATACAATTACCAAGAGATTTGCTCATCTTAGCTTTTCCATCAGTCCCCGGAAGGCGCATACAAACTTGATTATCAGGAAGAAGCGCTTTTGGTTCAATTAGAACCTCTTCACCGTAAATATGATTAAATTTTCTCACAATTTCTCTAGTCTGCTCTATCATCGGTAACTGATCTTCTCCAACAGGAACCGTATCTGCCTTAAAAGCTGTTATATCAGCGGCTTGGCTTATCGGATAACACAAAAATCCTACAGGAATACTTGTTTTAAAATTCCTCAATTGAATTTCTGATTTTACAGTAGGATTTAATTGTAACCTTGCAAGAGTTACCAAATTCATATAATAAAAAGTTAATTCAGTAAGTTCTGTTATTTGAGATTGGATAAATAAAGTAGAAATTTTAGGATCCAAGCCGACAGAAAGATAGTCTAAGGCAACTTCTAAAATATTTTGTCTGACTTTTTCAGGGTTATCAAAATTGTCAGTAAGAGCCTGAGCATCAGCTATCATTATAAAGATATTTTTGTATTCACCTGAATTTTGAAGTTCTACTCGTCTTTTTAGAGAACCTACATAATGCCCTAAATGTAATCTTCCGGTAGGTCTGTCACCTGTTAAAATAGTTTTTTCCATTATATTATCTCTCCAACATCTATCAATATAATAATACAAAAACTATTTACTTTTACAAAATCTTTTCATCTTATCCCAAATCGCATGAAAAATGGTTTTATATTTTGCACATTCAGGATCCAACAGGTACAATCGACCTTCTTTAGACAGACCTATTTGAAAGATATCTCCGTTATACATATCTTGAGGTTTAAAACCGGAATTCTTTATCATATCGTGCATTATCTGAACAAATCCTTCACCTAACCCTCTTTGATTCAATTTTTCTTCCAAATAAAAATATATTTTTCCTATTTTTCCTTTCGCATATATCGGAACATCGAAACTTTGCTGAGGTCTGTTCATTGGAAAATGATTTCCTCGTGTAAGTTTTAAGACTTTCCCTTCCGGCGTTTCAAAAACTATTGCAGAAGTACCCTTTCCTATATATCCAGATACTTCCGTATTAGCTAATTCTTTACTTTTAGAAACAGCCTTTACAAACTCATCTATATTTAACTCAAAATCATAATTAGCTCTTTTTTGCTCTATACGGTTTTGATTTTTCAACGCACTAATTAGAGTTATTGGCTTTTTATACCTTAACTCACTAGACGTATATTCCATATCAGATATTTGATTTATCATACATACTGATAAAACATCAGAAAAAACTATTTTGCTATTATTTAATCTGATTTAGAGCTTTTCTATAAATTTGGTAGTTCTGCAAATCTCTAAAATTCCAATTTATATCTCTTTTAACTATTTTTGCCGGATTTCCTGCTATTACAACATTTGTCTCATTAAATTTCTTGGTTACAATACTTCCCCATCCGATAATTGAATCGTCTGAAATTTTTGTATTTTTGCCGATTTTAACATCTTTTCCTACCCATACGTGCTTTCCTATTTCAATACTTTCACCAAAATTTAAAGGATTACCCTCTAAATCAGTTACCGTATGGACATCAGTACACCAAACATCAATCCCCCAAGAGAACATACAATCATCTCCTATTGAAATAGAAGTGTTATCATCTTGCAAAAATAATCTTGCGCCGCAGAAAATTATATTGTCGCCAATTTTTATGGAGCAATTACTTGCGTACCTGGTAACACCTGGATCTATTGTATCTTCAGGCGGATTTCCTATATTTATAGTTAGACCTGTTAAGCCAATCGTTGCATTATATGGATAAAAAACTTTGCCGATTTCTATTTTATTATTATTTCCAAAAACAGCTATCAACAAGCCTTTTTGTTCTTCAAAATTTTCTTCTTTATCAACTTTTAATCTAACAGTATTATTTTCTCCTGTTATTTGTATAAAACTTACATTATCTTTAACAACTTCTCTTTTATCAGGTAACTCTAATATAATTCTATTTGTCATAAACACCTCCAAATAGAATTATATTATCTGAGAGTTACTCTCAGTCAAGAGTTAAAAATTATAACTTACAATAGCATTCAAACTCCAATTTTCACCGGAATTATCCTTTATATTTTGTAAATTGTATCTTTGCGCCTCGATTGAAAGAGAAGTCTTTCCAAATTTTTGGGTAACACCCGCAAATACACCTGCACTGTGAGTCCATTCCTTGTTTTTATAATTGTATTTCCCAGAATAATGAGGATTTGCATAAAAACTTGTATTCTCCCCTATCGGAACATTCACGCTTAATGGAGAATACCTTATTTGCGTTGTTGTATTATCACCGTTAATGTTATTTCTGATTCTTAAATTTTGATTTAAAGTTTTGTTATAATTCATACTACCTTTAAGATCAAAAACCAAGTTAGTATTCTCGTTGAAATCAGTACCAACCCCTAAAAAAGTCGATACAGTCCCCTTTTTAACAGCAAATTTCTGTTCTACGCCCCCAATAGTCAAATTACTTCCGTCCAAACTCTGAAAAGAGTTTAAAGAGGCATTATACTTAATAACAGGTTCTGTCATAAATTACTCCTAAATCCTTATTTATATAAAGTATTTATAAACTCAAAAATTGCCACTGATTAGTATATTTAACTAACCCAATTTACTTATATCTATAGCTTATATGACTAATAGCAGACTTTTTATAAATTTATAATATAATCTTATGCAAAAGTATAAAGTAATAACATTTATATTAATTTTACTAACTATAACATCACCTAAAGTTAAAGCTAATGATATTCAAGTAAGTACTTTTAACGAACTTATAAATTCCCATCCAATAAGCGGAGATACAATAGAATTTCTTGATAATTTAACATCCGATTCAACTATCGGATATAATTTTTATGGTTTAAACATAAGTTTTGAAGGTCAAAATTACTCTGTAAACGGAAATAACACTTTTGGCGGTTTCGTATTAAATCAGGACAGCTTGTTCAATCAAATAAAAATGATTAATTGTAAAGGGCAAGTATATAATAATTCAAATTTCGCAGGTGCTGTATATAATAGCGGCGGAGAGATGAATGTTAACAACTCAACTTTTAGCGGTAATTTTGCAGATTCAGGCGGAATTAACTATGGAGTTGGAGGAGCTTTATACAATTTGAATGGCGGATATATAAACATAAATAATACTTTATTTGAAAATAATTACACAAATGGAGCATCTTCTTATGGTGGAGCCATTGCTAATGGATATCAGGCAGGAACTGCTGCTGATATGAGTATTAGTAATTCCATATTTAAAAACAATCATGCAGAAGGTTCAGTAATTCCTTATGGTGGAGCTTTATATAACAATGGTGAATTATCAATTACCAAAACTTTATTCGATGGTAATTTTGCACAAGGAGAAAGAGGTTCCTACGTTTCAGGAGGAGCTTTATATAACGAAGGCTCTACAACTATTTCACAAAGTAAATTCTTCGACAACAAATCTATTGGTTTAGATTATTCTTCAGTAACCGGAGGCGGTATTTATAACACCAAAGATTTAACTATTATTGATACAACGTTTACGAACAATAGCGGTAGTGCAACTGATAATTCAATTGTAGTCGGGGGAGGAGTTTATAACACAGGAAATGTAAATTTACAAAACGCCGATTTTTCATTCAATATAGCAGAAGGTGGTAATAATACAAATGTTTTAGGAGGAGCTCTTTATAATAATAATTCTTTTCAAATTTCAAATTCTCAAATAAATTCAAATTCAATAATTGCAGGAAATAGTTCTGATGCCGCTGGCGGCGCTATTTACAATATTGGAACCGGAGTTATAGAAAATTGTATCTTATCAAATAATCTTGCAAAAGGAGGAACTACTGATATTAAAGGCGGAGCTATTTATAACAATTCCTCTCTACAAATAATTTCAAGTACAATCTCAGAAAATACAGCAGAATCTTCTTCTACTGCTGAAGGCGGGGCTATTTATAATAATACAAATGGTATTATCACAGTCAAAAACTCAACACTTTCTGAAAACAAGGTTTCCATAACTGCTCAATCCGGAGAAGGTGGAGCTATATATAATGCAGGAATAATTAACCTTGAAAATACCACTCTTACTGAGAATTATGACAGGAATGGAGAACTCAACGATATCTATAATGCAGATGGAACAATTAATTTTACCGGAAGTGAAACGAATAATATTTTAAGTGGAATTTCAGGAACGGGTATCATTAATAAAACTAATGACGGAATTTTAAATTTAGGCGGAATAAACAATAACTATAAAGGAAATTTCAATTTTGAAAGTGGAACGTTAAATCTTCTAAAGAATTCCAGCTACTTCTCCGCTCAAAATTCAGTCTTTGGAAATGACGTAAATTTTAACATGCAAAACGGAAATATAAACAATATAAATTATGGTAATCTAACGCTAAACGGACAGACCAACCTATTTGTTGATGCAAATTTATCAACACAAATAATGGATACTATAAATGCCAATAGTTTTAATGGCAATGGCATTTTTTATGTCAAAAATATTGCAACAGAAGGGATTCCTGAACAACAAAAAATTATAATTCCATTTGCAGATTCTACATTAAAAGACCACGTTAGTTATACTCCAACTACACTTGAGACACCAATTTATGATTATAACGTAAGTTACAACAGTTCAAACGGAGATTTTGAATTTATAAGAGGAGGCTTTAGCTCTGCTATACTGACTTCAGAAGTAGCAACACAACTTGGCGGGTATCTTGTACAGTTGGAAACATACAAAAATATTTTCGCAAATCTTGATATGGTAATGATAACACCTCCAAATAAATTAAAAAGTTTTGCATTTCAAAATAAAATGGCTGCTTCTACAGGACAAGTTGCCTTCTCTCCTCTATTAATACCTGAAGAAAACAAAGGTATTTGGATAAAACCATATACTACTTTTGAAAAAGTTCAGCTAAAAAATGGTCCAAATGTTTCTAACGTTATATATGGAACTCTACTTGGCGGAGAAAGCGATTTAAAAAAACTTAAAAGAAATTGGTATGGTTTATATGGAGCATATGTCTCTTATAATGGTTCTCATCAAGCATATCAAGGGAATAGTATTTACAGTAACGGCGGAATTTTAGGTTTGGATGCTGCCTTATATAAAGGAAATTTTTTCTCTGCTTGGACTATTAATGTTGGAGCAAATGCTGCAGAAGCTAGTACTATCTTTGGACAGGATAATTTTTCTATGCTTAACGCAGGTGTCGCGCAAAAATCGGGATACAATTGGGAACTCGCAAACAATAAAATCATTATTCAACCTAATATTATGACATCGTACACCTTCATAAATACTTTTTCATACACCACCTCCTCAAATGTAGATATTAATACACAGCCATTACACGCTTTACACATAGAGCCCGGCATAAAAATTATAGGAAATTTTAAAAACTATTTTCAGCCATATTTATCTGTTTCTGTCGCTTGGAATTTGATAGACCATGCAAAATTTAAAGCAAACGATATTTATCTTAGTGATTTATCAATAAAACCATATATACAGTATGGTGTTGGTATTCAAAAACGCTGGGGTGAAAGATTTACTGGCTTTATAGAAAGTATGATAAGAAATGGTGGTCGAAATGGTATCGCTCTTATGTTTGGGATTAGAATTAGTATCTAAAATTTAAAGCATTATATTTGCGCCACAGAATTTATGTGATTAAATTATTTTATGCACATACAAAAGCTAACATCTGTTAGTCCAAAGCCAAATATAAATACTAAAAAATTTCAACAACACACTAACGATACATTTCCAAATAGTAGTTTGTCAGTGTGCTGTGGTGTTTTGTCGTCTAAATATTACAATGTTAATTTTAAACAAAAACTAAATTATAATGACTTTCTATGTAGTGTACATAGGTTTCATAAAAACAAATCAATAAAAAACATCATTCTATCAACTATAAGTGATAAAAATAATTATATAGGAAGTGGCTTCACTGCAGATGTATATTCTATACCTAATGTTGAAAATTATTTAATAAGAATAGAACGTAAATATTTTTCAGCCCAAAGTCTGCATGAAAGTCCCATAATATCAGAGACGCAAAATGAATTTGCTCCAAATTTCGGACAATACATAGCTACAAATAATCAAGGACTATTTATAACAAAAAAAGTTTCCGGAGAAAGCCATTCACTCCCAAATTGGTCAGAAGTTATTAGAAATATTGAAAATGGTACTTCTGAACTTACTAAAGATCAAGTAAAGCTTATTTTTGATAAAATAATTAATCTTTCTCAATTCCCTCAAAAAAGCTTTGATGAATTAGCTAAAAATATTCAAAAACTCAACAAGTATACTGATTGCGAAATTGATATCTTGAATCCAAATAATTTAATTGTTGATCACAAAACAAAAAGCATTAGCATAATTGATTTATGGTACCGTCACAGTGATAACGGCTCCGTTGAACCATTTAATGGAATTGACAGTATGATTAACTTAATCTTGGACCCTTTTACGTATGTTGAAGTTTTTGAAAATCTTGATAAAGAGAACAAAAATCAATTTTTGAACTCCTCGGAAGTAATTATTAAGAAAATTTTCTCAGCATCACAAAAAGCCGGCTTGGAGAGAACTAAAGATAATGCAAAAATAATTTATAAAGATTTTGACAAACGTTCAAAAATTGATTTTGCTTTGCCTGCTTATGAAGAATTTTTAAGTCTTTTAAATTTGTGAAGTGAAAATTGCAGCTATGAATTTATTTAATATCCATTTTATTAATTTTTATTAAAATAATATTCAATATTTTCAATATATGAGATAATAAAAATGATAAAAGGAGGAGAATATTATGAAAGACAAAACTTTTTTGATGATTCCGGGTCCAACGCCTGTTCCGGAATCTGTAATGGTTGAAATTGCAAAACACCCTATTGGACACAGAAGTTCCGAATTTTCCTCCATATTAGAAGAAGTTTACACAAACTTAAAGTACGTTTTTCAGACTCAAAATGACGTTTTTATATATACTTCGAGCGGTACAGGAGCAATGTGCGCAGCATTAGAAAACCTTATCAACCCAGGTGATAAAGTTTTATCCTTGGTGCTTGGAAATTTTGGAAACCGTTGGGCAAAAATTGCAGAATCTAGGGGAGCTGTCGTTGAAAAAATTGAAGTTAACGCAGGAGAAGTAATCAATCCGGAAGTTCTCAAAAAGCGTTTAGACGAAGATATCGACAAAGAAATAAAAATTGTAACTCTTACCCATAGTGAAACCTCCACAGGTGCAGCAAATGACATCCAAACATTATGTTCACTAATAAGAGCTCATGGAGCATTGTCAGTAGTTGATGGAGTAACAAGCGTTTGCGCAATGCCTTGTAAACCCGATGAATGGGGAATAGACGTTTTAGTTTCAGGTTCTCAAAAAGGTTTTATGATCCCTCCGGGACTCGCCTTTCTTACCGCAAATGAAAGAGCTTGGAAAGTTTATGAGCAATGCAAAAATCCTAGTTTTTATTTTGACTGGGCAGCTTATAGAAAATCTACGAGAGCAAACTCTACTCCGTTCACACCTGCTGTAAACTTAATTGTGGGATTAAATACAGCTCTTAAAATGATTAAATCAGAGGGTATAGAAAACGTAAATATGAGGCACAAAAAACATTGTTTAGCTCTAAGAGCTGCCTTGAGGGCATTAAATTTAGAGCTTCTTGTTCCAGACGATAAAAATGCAAGTTATGCGATAACTTCAATACTTCCTCCTGAAGGAATATCTGTTCCGGATATTAGAAAAACTTTAAAAGAAGAGTATGACATAGTTGTAGCAAACGGACAAAACCAGCTTAAAGACAAGATTTTTCGTATTGGGACTTTAGGTTTTGTATGTGACAGGGATTTGATTTCTTGTATAGGGGCGTTAGAGTCTACTTTATATAAACTCGGACACAAATTCATATTAGGAAATGGGATAAAGACACTTATAGAAGAATTGAATAAATAGAGGATTGAGAATGAAAGTTTTAATAACAGACAAAATTAATGAGCTTGCGTCAAAAATAGTTGAAAAAGTATCTCAAGTAGACATTTTGCCAACGATGGAGGAAGAGGAATTAATAAAGGTAATTCCTCAATATGACGCCTTGATGGTAAGAAGCCAAACAAAAGTAACATCAAAAGTAATAGAAGCTGCAAATAATTTAAAAATAATAGGCAGAGCAGGAGTCGGTGTTGATAATATTGATGTAGAAGCAGCTACACAAAAGGGAATAATAGTAGTAAATTCTCCTGATGGTAACACTGTCGCGGCATCTGAACATACAGTTGCTTTGATGCTCGCAATGTCGAGAAATATCGCTCAAGCAGCCGCTTCAACAAAAGAAGGTAAGTGGGAGCGTTCTAAATTTACCGGTTGTGAATTGTACAAAAAAACTCTTGGTATAATAGGATTTGGAAAAATCGGAACCCACGTTGCGGAAGTAGCATTGGCTTTGGGTATGCGACTTGCTATCTATGACCCTTTTGCATCTAAAGATGTTGTGGAAAAATTAGGTGCAGAATATGTAAAATCTTTGGAAGAATTTTGGCCAAAGTGTGATTTTATAACAGTTCATGTTCCTAAAACAAAGGATACTGTAAATTTAATTAATAAAGATAGTATTTCAAAAATGAAAAAAGGCGTTAGACTTATCAACTGCGCAAGAGGTGGTATTATAAATGAGAATGATTTAAAAGATGCAATAGAAAGCGGTCAAGTTGCTGCAGCTGCTATTGATGTTTTTGAGAGTGAGCCAAATATTAAAGATTCTCCTTTAATCAATTGTGGTGGAAACGTAGTTTTAACTCCTCATTTAGGAGCAAGTACAACGGAAGCTCAATTAAACGTTGCAATTGATGTAGCTGAACAAATAAAAGAAGTTTTATCCGGAGGTTCCGCGTCAGCTGCAGTAAATATACCATCACTTAGACCTGATAAACTGGAACCGGTTAAGGATTACATGCAAATTGCAGAAAATACCGGAGAATTGTGTATGCAAATTTCTGAAGGTGTAATTAAATCAATAGAAATAACTGCACAAGGGTACCTTTCTGGACTTGATATACAACCTTTGGAGGTCGCAGTTTTAAAAGGGGCATTATCGTCAATTTTGGAAGGGGTAAATTATGTTAACGCACCTGTTATTGCTAAAAAACGAGGGATAGAAATTATTTCTACAAAATCTAATGCAAAATGTAATTTTTCAGGGCTTCTCACTGTAAAACTAACAACAGACAAATGCTCGAATGTTGTTGCTTGTGCGCTTGTTGCGAAAGATTTTCCTAGAATTGTTAAAATAAATGATTATGAAACAAGCATAAGACCTCAAAAACATATGTTAATTATTCCTCACGTTAATAAACCTTCAATGATTGCAAAAGTTGCACAAGTAATAGGTGAAAATAACATTAATATTGGCTCTATGAACGTTGTTCAAAAAAATGATAAACATGAAACAGAGTCTATAATGGTTATTAATATAGATTCAGAAGTACAAAAAGATGTTTTATCCGAGATAGAAAAAATTGATGGAGTTCATAATCCGCACTATATAAATTTGAATGCAGAATAAAGGTACACAAATGAAGTTAGCAGTTTTTGATTTCGATTCTACATTAATGGATGGAGAAACAATAGAGTTTCTTGCTGAAAAAATTGGCATAAAGAAACAGATTAAAGAAATTACCGAAAAAGCAATGAAAGGTGAGATAGATTTTTTTGAAAGCCTCCAATACAGAGTTTCTTTGCTTAAAGGATTAGAAGTCCAAACTGTTAATGAAATTTGTGAAAATTTACCCGAAATGAATGGTGCAAAAGAAACAATAGCGGAACTAAAAAAAATGGGATATAAAGTCATATGTTTTTCCGGAGGTTTTAGAAATGCGACAGAGCCTTTTGCAAGAAGAATTGGATTAGATGCTGATTTTGCCAATATTTTACACACAAAAAATAATATTCTTACAGGACTTGTTGGAGGCGAGATGATGTTCAATTGTAGTAAGGGGGATATGTTAAAACGTCTTCAGAATATTTTAGGAGTAAAAGCTCAAGACACCTTAGTAGTAGGAGATGGAGCAAATGATTTGAGTATGTTTAGATATGCTTCGAAAAAAGTAGCTTTTTGTGCTAAGTCTATACTTAAAGCCAAGGCAAATATTGTAATAGATAATAAGGATTTGTCATTGATATTGGAAAAAATTGGAGTTTAATGGTTAAGAGCCTAGAAATGAGCTATATTGTTGCTGCATATTTCCAATAAGCATATCCATAGAAGCGAATTTGTTTTCTAAAGAAATTTTGTATCTTTCAATAGCTCTATTGGCTTTTTCAATATTAGAGTCAATTTTTTTGATTTCATTTTGATAAGAATTATTTGCAATATCGAAATATCCGGAAACAGATTTTAGAGATTCTTCCAGTAAGTTTTCAACTTGAACTAAAATTCCATTATAATCATCTATATTAGTAGCATTCCCAACTAATAGTTTTTTGATTTCATTACTATCTGAAGAGTATGCTTCTAAGAATTTTTCTTTATCAAAGTGTAAGTTAATGATACTTTCATTAGAAGTAGAAATATTATTAGCACTAGCAGAAGATACGGAAATTCCTATTGCGTCAAGGTTTCTAAATACGGCAGAATCACTTACAGTGCTTGTCATCAATGAACGTAATCTGTTTCTAATCATTTTCAAGGCAGATTGATCGTGTAAAGTTCCACTGGTAGAAATAGCTTCATCGACATTTTCCATCAGTTCATTGTAAGCATCAACGATGTCAGAGATTGCATCTGCAACTTTTTCTTTATCTTTTTCTATAGTAACAGTTACAGCAGAGCCATCTGTAAGTCCTTTTAGATCAAGAGTAACGCCTTCTATCCTCGAAATATCGCTGGTAATCATATTAGACGTAGAAGTATAAGAAACGCCGTTAATTTTAAACTTAGCATTATCTCCAAGAATTTGGTTATCTATTTGCATACGAGTTACTTTAAGAGAACCGTCAGCATTCCATTCGGAAGAAGTGTATCCCATAATATCCGTAAAATTACTAGTTCCGGCTTCAATATTTATTAAGGCTGCTCCAGTTGTTCTGGATGTAATTACAAGTTTACCATCAATGTTATCCCAGTAGGCTGTAGCATTAGCTTCTTCTGAAGAATTAATTTGCGAAATTATATCAGAAATTTTAGTTTTATCATCAATAATAATTTCTTGATTGCCGACATAGAAATTACCTTCAGTAATGTTGCCTTTTCTGAATAAATCTGAATCAGTAACAAGTGAATTTGCGTTAACTTTATAAAGTGCTCTTGAACTTTCAGTATTTCCTGTTTCAAGATTTTTTGAAAGCCCTGTGATTGCAAGGATATTAGACGTATCAGTAGTTGTTCCTACTTCTACATTAACACCATCTGCTTTTGAGTATATTATTAATTTTCCATTCTCAAATTTCAGGTCTACATCAGAGAATTTAGAAGAAATTTGAGATCGTAGGTCTGCAAAAGTTTTATCTGACTCTATGTTAACTATTGCCTTTTCTCCGTTTCTGAAAATAGAAAGCGTTCCATCAGAAATATTTAAGGTAGACAATTTAGTATTCATATCAGCGTAATTAGCAGCAGAAAGTGTATATTCTTCAAGAGTTGTTGTAGTTTGCGTAACATCTGTAGAGCTTTCCATAAAACCATCAATTTTATCTTTGTCAGTAAGGAATATATTAGCATTAGGATTTATGATAGAAGAAGTTGTTTTTGCTGTATCGATAGAGAAATTATGCATATCACTGATGTATAATTTACCACCACTAAAACTAGCTTCAACTCCGGCTTGCTGTAATTTTTCTACTAGAGAGCCAAAAGTCTCATCTGCGGAGATATTTATAACTTTATTTTCGCCGTTTACGCTAAATACTAAATCTCCTGCCGATGTTAATGTAGAGCCTCCCCACGGAGTGTCAAAAACGCTAATTAAAGTATCCTCTGTAGCTGTAGATGTAGTTGTAACTGTTGTTATAATTTGTTCTATACCGCTATAATTGAACATTTCATCAGGAGAATCTGTTCCAAATAATTTTTCTACTATATTAGATGAATTTGCAACACTGTTTGATTTAGCTATATAAGAATTTCCAGACCCTTTTATTACAAGTTTTGTGTTGCCGTCTTTGTTAATCAAGCCAGTCTGTATGCCAAAAGAGTTAAGAGTATCCAAAAATGACCCTAAAGTTTCATCTGAAGATATAATAGCAGTATGTTTAACTCCGTTGTTATAAATGTAATATTCACCGGTAGTTACGCCTAAAGCTGAAAGCAAAGTATCTCTGGTTGCATTAACAACAGTAGTATTTATTTCCGTAGTAGCCAAATTACTTGAAATCTCATAAGATTTGTTATAAGCACCCATCAAGTATGAACCGAGTGTGCCTGAGATGTCAAAATCAACAAGAGAATTGGAGCTTACAGAAAACTTCCCTTCACTATTTATGAATGCTGAAATACCTTGTGAAGAAAGGTAGGAAAGTACATTTCCAAGAGTTTGAGTCTTAGAGAAGTTGACGGTCAGGTTTTTAACAGTTCCGTCTTCATCTTTAGTTTGAACTACTAATGCTGCATTACCAGAAGCATCAAAGTTGATTTTTGTTCCATCAGAATACTCAAGGTTTTCCAATTTTGTATCAGATGTTGCAAAAACCAGATTAGTAGCAGAAAGACTTGCTGTTGTAGTATTTGAATATATAGTTTTAGTGGTATTAGAAACAGCACCAAGGTTTAAGATATCAAGAATATTAGATCCTCCGGAAACTGATTGTAAATAGACATTACCATTACCAGTTATGCTTACACGACCCTGAGTATCGACATTTCCGGTAAGTCCATAGCCGGAAATTTGATCAAAGAAATCTTGCAAAGTACCAGTAGCATTTATACTTATAGTAACAAACGAACCGTCATCTTTGTGTATAGCAATTTTTCCATCGCCGTTTGAATATCCGTTCAATTTATTCAGCACTGTTGTTTGGGTGAGTAAATTTGTAGTAATTTCATTTAAACTTGAGGAGCTTGTGTTTTCGTAATGAGTATTACCTGTAGTATTATATGTATAACCATTTCCGACGCCTGCAAGCTTAAAGATATTTTTCAAATTATCGCTCATCGATTCAACCCAGCCGGTGCTATTCCCTGATATATTAATTTTCCCATCAGAAGTTACAGAAATTGATGCTCCAATAGGTAAAGCGCTGTTTATAGAAGATAATGTATTAGAGGATGTTACAGTAATAGTCTGAGAAGAACCGTCTTTATTTTTAACAGTTATTGTGGCATTAGAGCCAAGTCCTAAATCCCCTAATGTTGTATTGGAGTTTGCAGTAGTTGTTCCAATGTTTTGCTGCTTGTTAGAGTTGGTATTTCCAATGACAAGCCCTTCTGTCACATTATAATTCTTATCAGGATCATCAGATAGGTGGAAGATGTCTTTAAAAGTAGAGCCCATAGCTGTAATATAATTGCCGTTGCTTCCGCTAATGGTAAGCTTTCCATCGCTTACAGAAGCCGTAAACCCTTCCACGTTATTATTCACCCAATTAACAAAATCATTAACCGTACTTTCTGATGTTGCTGTGAAGTAATGCATTTTTTCACCCAAATCGATATTAGTATTAAATACATTTGTACTGCCAGTGCTGAACCCTAAATCAGTCCATTTTGTATCACCGCTAAGGGTTTTTACCTCACTTGAGCCCAACATATCTGAGGTGGTATTAGTTTTTGTGGTATCTGTTATTACGGTATAAGTAGTACCGTTGCCAGTGTAGATTCCAAAAGTTTGTGCTAGTACTCTTTCCATATCATAGATATAATAACCTGATGCTGCGCTTACATAAAGCTTACCATCAGTCCAGTAGGCTGTTATTCCTCCTTTATCTCCTAGCCAACTTGCAAAATCACCAATTGTGGTACTTGAATTGACTGTAAAGTTATATGAGGTATTTGTACCGTTACTGCCTATTGTTACATAATAATAGCTGTTTGTTAGTCCAAGGTCATAAAAAGTTGTATCGGAAGTAACAGTACCGGAACTTACGGTAGAGAAATCGCCAGAAAGTTTCAATTTGTCTTTTAATGTTGTATCAAAATATGATATGTATACAGATTCAGGATTTTGACTGGTAAACGTTAGTTTTGTTGACGGATAACCATTAAAATATCCGTTTGTATATGAAACAGTAATACTATTATTATTCATAAAATCAGCGAAGTCATCAAAGTCAGTTGTGCTGCTAACTGTAAACTGTTTTAGGCTGGATGTCCCATTTTGAACAAAAGTGAAATTATAAGTACCGTTTGTAATACCTGTACTATTAAGTTTTATTGTCCCATTGATTGGATGATAATCCATAGTACCTCTGGTAACAGCATAAGTAGTAGTTCCATTTTTATAATAAGTCTGGTTAGAGATTGTGTAGGAAGAGCCATTCCCTGTATATAGTCCTAAATCATACAATAGTCCCGTTGTTGCGCCGGTTATGTAGGTATCTCCTCCTTCTATTGTAATTCTACCATCACTTACGGTCGCGGTTATTCCAATTGATGATAACTTAGTAAAAAACGTTGCTAATGTGTCAGTAGAAACAACAGATATTGTAGCAGTTTGACCATTATAATTTATATTAACGCTTCCATTGGATGGAAATCTTGAACTAATATCAGTAAGTTTTGTACTTTCATTGATTTTGGTTTTTATCGTCTCTGTTGAGGATACAATAGTTTGTTTTGCTATTAGAGTTGTTGTTTCCCAATTGCTATAGTAAGAATCGCCAAATTTACCAAAACCCAAGTAGTCGTGACCATAATCTTTATCATTTCCTCCGGAAGATTCGACACTAGACATAAAGTGTAGGTAATGGTTTTTGTCACCGCTAAAAGTTATTTTCCCACCGGAAATAGAAGCTGATACTCCATAGTTTGATTGTATGAAGCTCAAAAGATCTCCTATAGTAGATGAAGAAGTCACAGTGTAAGTTTTGTGAGTAGAAATTTCATTTACATATCCCCAAACACCTATTTTATCACCTACTTCAAGAGTACCCTTCGATTCATCAGCTTTGCCTAAAAATCCTACAAGTTTAGTAGAAGATGTAGCAGTAGCTCCGCTGGTTGTTGTGAGCAACTCTCCGGTACATGTTGCTCCGATTGTCATTGTGGCATGCCCTGTCGCTGTTTTTGTTATACCTAATGCATCAATCACATCACCTTCAAGATAGACATTTCCAGTGCTTTGATTAGTCTGTGTAGAATTAGGAGTATTCGTCAAAGTCAAGACCCCCTGATTCATCGAGGCTGATATTACACGGTTAAATGATAGGTCTGTAAATTCAAGGCCATTAAATACGTTTAAGCTAGCATTACTGGATAGGGTTACTGTTTTTAATATATTTCCGGCAGAAGATTTTATGTAAATATTTTTATCGATAGTATCCCAATCCTCTATTATGTCGGCAAATTTTGTATTAAGGGTTGCATTAGAATTTGAGGCAAAAACAACATCTCCGGTTTGGGTAATCCCTGTAGTTACTATAGTATTATATGACGTTGTTGTGATACTCAAGTCTTTTGCAGCACCTGTTGTTGTATCAATATAAAATTCAGGATTATAATTTGAGAAAGTAAATTTGCCACTGCTTGAATCATACGACATAGCTATACCAAACCTATCGTACAAATTTGCTCCCAATGTACTAAAAGTATCAGAAGTTGATATTGTTAGAGTTTCAGAATAACTAGGATCTCTGTTACTTTTTATAACCATATAGCGAGAAGTGGAATATATATAATCAGCTACTGTGCTATCCAATGTTGCCGTTTCTGTACCGTATTCTGTCCATTGAATTCCAGCAGTAGAAGTGTTTGACTTTGCAACTGTAACAGTTCTGTATAAAGTAGAGCCTGTGCTATAAAGCCCTTCTGTGTTAGTTGTTATATTGTTTTGAACATCCCAACCTATAGCTTCTGCAAATCCGCCAATGACATATCTTTCATTACCTGACGATAAAGATAATGTATCGTTAGAGTTTATGGTCATATTAATACCCCAACTTTGTAAGCTATCTTTTAAGTCTCCAAATGTCATTGTATCTGTAATCGTTATTGTACCAAGACCCCAACCACCTTGGTGTTGTATAATCAATTCGTTATTGGAACTTGTTAATGTAACGGCAGATGTGATATAAGTATCTTCTGTAATATCAGCACCTACTGTATAATATACTGTGCTGGAGGATGTTTGAGAAATTCCGGTTGTAGTTCTCGTATCTGATATTGTTTGGGTTGTTATTCCAAGTTTTGATAGAATTCCTCCTGACGTGTAATCTTCAATATAAGCACCATTTGTGGAATTAAAGACTAATCTTCCATCAGACATTGTTACAGATACTCCATAGTGCCGGATTTCAGAAAGTAAATTATAAAAAGTCGTAGATTCTGTAACAGTATAATCATAAGATGAACCGGGTGAAGTATGTATGGTAATTTTATTTTTATTGATATTAGAATCAAGTTCTACAAAATCACTTATTAAAGAGCTTCCCTCCGCAACTGCTGTAGATGTGTAAGTAAGTGACGCTGTAGAAGTTATTGTAGCTCCAACTGTGCTGCCGCTGGAAGAACTGTTGATTCCAAAACCAAGCAGATCTGCTAATTCTCCAGAAACATAATAGTCTGAAGATGTTAGTGAAATAACACCGTTTGATATTGAGGCTGTTATACCGTAGTCATCAAGCATTCCGAATAAATCATCAAAAGTTTGTGAATTGCTTGTTATTGTTACTGTTCCAACATAATTTCCATTTTCTTTGGTTTTAATAACCATCGTCTTTCCGCTGGCATCAATTCCTGCTTGTTCAAAAGTTGATGTACCTTCTATAGCCTTAGTTTCTGTATAACTGATAGGTGAGGAGGATGATTGGTTAGTGGTACCTGTTACAACAGACGATGTTCTAGAGATTCCCAACTGTTCTACAATGCCACCGCGTACCCAGTTACCATTAGATGAGTTGAGGGTTATTCGGCCTTCATTTATACTGCCTGTAATTCCATAATTTTCCAGTTGTAAAAATATATCATTGATACTTGTTGCCAAATTGACTGATATAAGCCCTTCACATTGATTATCAGAATTAAAGACTGCAAATTGATAACCATCATCTGCCATTTGGAAAATATCAATACCTAACTCTCGCATTGTATTATCGCCTGTTGCGTAAGTAACTTCTTTGGAATATAATACATTCCCTTCTGCTGTTATATTACCTGTATTATTAGAGCCGCTTTGTATTCCAAGAGCCTCTGCTACATTACCACTCACAGAGCCGCCGCTAATAGATAAAATCCCGCTAGAACTTAAAGAAGCTGAAAGACCTGCTGAATTAAGCTCGTCTACAATGTCTCCTATTGTCATTGTGCCGTTTACATTTATAGTAGTTTCATTTCCATCAGAATCTTTTGCAATAATTACAGGATTTGAGCCTACACTGTCCCAAGCAGTCAGGTCTTCTAATTTTGTATCAGAAGTTGCTTCTGTAGTTGTTGTAACAATTGTTTGGAAATTCAAATCCCCTGACGTTTGAGTTTTTGAATAAATATCTGTTTCTAGCCCTAAAGCCTCCATTATTCCTGTGTTTGAGCTATCTATTATTTCAGCATCAGTAATAGTAAGCACACCATCACTGGATAGGTTCGCATCTATGCCGTTTGCATGAAGCTCGTCCAGTAAGTCTTTTATCGTAGTATTTTCGTCTATGTGTATCGTATATTGTGTGTCATTAGCATTAACCGTAATATCACCCGCATTAATTTCTCCTAAATCAGAAATTTTTGTATCTTCAGTTGCTGTGCTTACGATTGTTTCTGTAGTTGAATATTCAAGAGATTTACTTTCATATCCGCCAATCTCCCCTAAATGCAAAGCATCAATTATTCCGGTTCCAATAGATCCATCATCTTGTACGGCTAATGTATCATCAATCGCTCCATTATCTAAATTAATTCCAAATACACCCGTCTTTTCGTTGAAACTTGCGTCAACTCCTATTCCGTTAAGTTTTTCTATAAAACTACCTATTGTGTCATTTTCTTCTATCGATATGATATGTTGTGTCCCTGATACTGTAATCCCAATATCTCCAGTTTTTACTCCAATATCTACTAATTTTGAGTCTATAGTAGCGGTAGTTGTCTGAACAATAGTGTTAATAGCTTGAAAACCACTCATCGCTTGTGTGCTGGTGGCTAAATTATCAATTAAAACTTCATAACTGGCTTCTTCAGCTTCACTTGTTGCGGTAGCTGTTAATAAATTTGTGTTGGAAGAGCTTGCAAGTTTTTGAGCAAACAAATCCATCGAAACTACCCCAAATTTTGCATCAGTAACTTTTTCTATTACTGATCGAAATGAATTGAAGAAAGATTTTATACTATTTAGAGTCTCTTGCGATAGCAAAACATTCTCTTTCTCTTCTTCAAGCTGGTCAACTTTGGCTTGCTTTACTGAGACAAGAGAATCAATCCATGATGATGTATCTATTCCTGATGCTAATCCGCTAAATGATATGCTCAAAACTACATCCTGTTCTGTTTTACTACATTACATTTGACTATACAAAATTCTATTATTTTCCTTGGAGTAAATTCTTCTAAGGTAGAACCTTATATGTATATACTAAACCATAACATCTTCCTTGAGGAAGTTATAATATTACTATATTATATATACATTATAACATGAGTTTATATTATTTCAAGTACTATCCGGTATGCAAATCTGTGTAATTTGTTATTAGGTAACAAAATGTTACCATGTAATATAGTATTTTTAAAGAAACTTATTACAATTGCTTTCCAATGATTAGAAAATATTGAACTTGTACAAATGCTCTTGGAAGGAAAGCAACAAATTTAATTAAACCTATTGTTTTAATTGATTAATTCCTAAAAAAGAGCCGGTTGACAATATTTCGGCTCCTTTTTGAAAATTTAATCTATCCTTGGCATTCCTCTTTAACTTCTTCTTGCTCTTCCTGAGTTTTGTTTGTATTCATATCTTCAGGAGTTGACATGCCAGAATTTTCAGTTCCCTCATCTGCTCGATTTGAAGAATTTTCATCTTCCACTCCTTCAGAAGCCTCTTCCTCAACTTTAGCATCCTTATTTTCAAGTTCTGCCTCTATTTTTTCGGCCTCTGCTCTCAAGGCAGCTTCAATTTCTTCTTCGTCTTTTGCTCTGATTACAGGAATTGAAAGCATTAACGCAACTTGATCACCTTCATGCTCAAAATTAAGTTCCAAAAGCTCTTTATCTAGCTCTACATATCTCGACAAAAGATCAATCAATTCACCCCGCATTTGCTCTAAAATTTTTGGTGTTAAATTTGTTCTATCTTGCATAAGCACAAGTTTTAATCTGTTTGTTGCTACAGATTTGGAAGCATCACCCTGTTCTTCTTGAGGGCGGAAGAACTTAGCCACTGTATTATAAATATCAGAGAAAAGTCCCATCCTACACCTTCGCTTTCAATTTTGCAAACGCATTTTTTATTTTTGCCATAAAGCCTTTTGGCTCATCTAAATCCAAGAAAGGAACTTCTTCTCCCAGAATCCTTTGAGCGACATTTCTATAAGCCTTTCCTGCTAAAGCATTTTCATCATTTACAATTGGTTCTCCTTTATTTGTTGATGTTATAATTCCCGTATCTTCTGGAATTATTCCTATTAGAGGACAAGAAAGGATTTCTACTACGTCATCCACACTCATCATATCATTTGATTTTATAAGATTTGGACGAACTCTGTTCAATAAAAGTTTATAACTTTTTATCTCTTCTTTAGCCTCCAGAAGACCTATAATTCTATCAGCATCTCTTATTGCTGACATTTCCGGAGTTGTAACAACAATGGCTTCGTTTGCCCCAGCTACAGCGTTTTGGAAACCTTGTTCTATACCTGCCGGACAATCTACCAATACGAAATCATTTTCTTCTTTTAAAGTATCGCAAATTTCTTTCAATTGTTCAGCACTTACTGCGCTTTTATCACGAGTCTGAGCAGCTGCTAAAAGAGATAAATTAGGATTCTTTTTATCCTTTACAAGAGCCTGCTTTAATTTACAACGTTCTTCTATAACATCAACTATTGTATACACGATTCTATTTTCAAGTCCTAATAGCAAATCAAGGTTTCTTAAGCCTAAATCAGTATCTATAAGGACAACTTTATATCCGGCTTTAGCTAGAGCTGTACCGATATTCGCACTTGTCGTGGTTTTTCCTACTCCGCCTTTTCCGGATGTAATTACTATTACTCGACCTGCCATTAATCTCTCCTTAACTTTTTATAAATTACTATCTTTCCATCTTCTATTTGAGCATCCTCTGGGGTAAACTCATTGGTTTTCTGAACATAAGGTACATTTAATGTATCATTACGTCGTGCGTATAAACCAGCTATTCTTAATTGTATTGCATTTAACTTCAATGCTCTTACCTTTGCTCTAATATTTCCTTGTGAACCGGCATGAGCTATGCCGCCGAGAATTCCCCATACCGTAATATCGCCACTTGCTACAATTTCACTTCCTGGGTGAGCATCCCCAATAATCAAAATGTTGCCTTCGTAACTTACGGTCTGACCTGAACGCAATGTTTGATTGATATATAACGTTGGAAGAGTTTCTGTATTGATATTATTTTCCCCAGAATTTTCCGGCAGAACATCCCCAGTATCCAACAAAATATACTTGCTTGTTTCCTCAGGTTTTAAAAGTCCTTCATCTTTTGCTAATGATTCAAAATCCGAATCAAAATGTTCTGATGGGATTATCTCTGACAACTCTTCTGTTGTTTCTTCATCATAAACATCTTCTACACCAGAAGCCGTTTCTATAGGACTCATCGGTTCTCCTGCGTGTACTTCTATTGTCTTACCTTCAGAAATTTTTTCATCTTCTGTCCTTACTAAAACAGGCTCTTCTTTTATTTCCTCCTTTGGAGTACAAACAATTGACGGTTCTATTGTATCTGAAACTTTTGAGATAACTATTCCCAAACTTACTGCAGAAGCTTCTGTTTGCTCTGATAATGTATCTATAAATGCTAAAGTTGCATCCATTGATTCTATCAATGCTTTTATACTCAAAAGTTGTGATTGTTTTAAATCTAAACTCCCTAATTTCAATCGAACATCTTTACCTTTTACTTCAGGATGTTCCATTATTGAGCTCAACTCAAAAACCAGTTGTGTTGTATTTTTAGCATCGCTCAAATCTATTATAAATCCATTCTCTGCCAAAACTTTTTCCATCTGTAATTCCTAAATAACCTACAACATCTAAAGGATATCGTAAATATTTTTTCAATTCAAGAAAGTGTGAAACATTGTAAAGCAGAGTTTATTCAATAGTTTCATTATTTAGCTGATTGGTTTGCCAAACATTACCTTCATCCCGCCAAAACGAGTAGAGAGTGTATTTTTAAAGCCAACAACTATATCATTTATATTTTTTATTAAACAATTTATCAAGCGCATCGTATTTTTATTCGCATTATTGGTTATATCATTAATATCAATAGATGAATTTTCAAGATTTTTGGTCATTCTTTCTATATTTACGGTTGTTTGCTCTATATTTTCAAAAGTATTACTTATCATATTCGTATTTGCTGATTTACTTAAATCTCCTGTTACATCTGCTAAATTTTTACTTGCAATTGCCAAATTATTTCCACTTTCTATAAGCGAAGGTTTCAAATCCTTTACAACGCCATTCGTTGTATCCAAGAGTTCTGTTAAAGAGTTAAGAGTCACTCCTGCAGCTTGTATTGTTATATTCAAATTATCTCTAAGCTCATCTAAACTTCCGTTTTCCGCCTGTGCATCAATATAACTTGAGATATTCTGGCAAGTTTCCCCCTTTATAACAGAGTGATTTTTTAACAAACTTACAGAAGGCTCGTCAGGATATTCTATTTCTACATAATCTCTTTTGTTTTTAACCCTTACTTTAGCAGAAATATTTTCAGGCAAATCTATTCCCTTTACATTAAGTATCATATCCACGCTTGTCGTTTTAAAATCTTTTGAAGGATATACTTTAACAGTGCGCCCTAATTTAAAACCTTTATAGTACACATCAATATTTTTTGGAAAAGGTTCTAATTTTTCAAATACCGCTGTTACACGCATATTCCTTGTTGTGTACATTTTATATCCCACAAAAAAAATTACTAATATAAGACTTATAACTAAAACTAAAACTCTTTTCATACCTTGTATTATGATAAAGAGTTTTACTTTTAAAAATTAGACAACATGATAAATTTAAAGACTAATTAAAAATCTCTTGGATTAACCCCTTTCCTCCAGTTCGATTCTATCTGTTCAAGAGAAATTCCCTTTGTTTCAGGAACAAAGAAATAAACAAAGATTATACAAATAATTGAAACAACTCCAAACATCCAAAAAGTCCAAGCTCCTCCTATTCTGTGTAAAAGAACTGGAAAACTTGCAACAACAAAAAAGTTAAACGCAAAGTTAGAAACTGTGCATACACTCATCGCAACTCCTCTTATCTTAAGAGGAAATACCTCTGAAACCAAAATCCAACCAATAGGTCCCAAACTCATCGCAAAACAAACAATATAAGTTACAAGACTTCCAACAGCTACCCATTTTAAGCTTTCACCTAAAATATCAGCAAATGCAAATGAAGTTCCAAGTGCAAATAAACTAATCATAACACCTGTTAATCCGAAATATAAAAGAGGTTTTCTTCCAAGC